>NZ_LWGJ01001570.1:0-9709 GCF_001635845.1 Oleiphilus sp. HI0132
GGCATCAACGGCATCAACGTCATCAACGGCATCAACGGCATCAACGGCATCAACGGCATCAACGGCTTCATTACTATTCAAGTTTGCTTGCGTATTATCAATAACTGCTTGAGTGCTTTCAGGAGTGGTATTAACATTATTTTGTTGTTCTTCGAGAGTCGTGCTATCTGAAGCAACTTCAATGGCATCAAAGCTGTCTTCATCCTTACGTAAAGAGATATCGGTAGCGCTGCTGTCCACTTCTAAGCCTTCCAGAGGTTTATGTCCGGCGGGCAGAGCAGGTGCTTCGAGCGTTTCAATCACAAGCGGCTCGGATCGAGGCGCAGCGAAAGTTTGGATCTGGGAAGCGGGAAGCTCAGGTTTTTGTACAGGGGCCTTTTTCAGCTCTTTTATAAGATCGATTATAACTTCTGACTGGTTAAATAGTTTTTCAGGCTCAATGTCTTGACCTGATGTAGCTAAGTGAATGTTATTGAGAAGTTCCATTACTTTAAGAACGTGCTTTTCAGCTTCTTCTGGTTTCATTTTTACCGTGCGTTCGGCTTCAATCGCAACGAAGTAAGCTTTTTTAGTCGCCAAAAGAGCATCAATGCCTGCAGCTTTTACCCCCTCTCTATCTCTATAATTCTTCTCAATAAAGCTTGTTGAGGCTTCAAGTTTAGCTTCTGCTTTTTCATAGCTCAATTCGGCGTACTCATCTGCGTCGATGTCCGAGGCACGCTCGAAAAACGAAACAGCTTCATTAAGATGTGTTACTTTTAGTGTCGATATTTCGGTATCAGCCATGTCTTCAAGAAGGTCTACTTCACTCTTTTTAGCATCAGCAACGTTGCCCTGTTCAATTTCTTGAATGATGTCATTTAGCGACTCCATGACATCTTGATATTGGTCGGGTACAAGAGCTGGGGCGTTGAGACTTTCTAGAATGTCGAGATTTTTTAAGGACTCCCTTAGATTTCCTTCAACTTTCTTTTTATTCTCGTAAGCGTTTTCTATATATTTTTGTGCAGCGATCGCGGACATTAAAGAGGCATTTTTTATATCGCTGGGAGGGGCTGTTAGGTACTCGCGTGCTAATGCAATGCTCTCTTCTGCTTGCCTAAGATGTAATGGAGAGAAGAATTCTACGCCTTTTTTCTTCGCAACTAGCAGTTTTTCTTCTGCTTCGTCAATTGCTTGTTCTGGTGTGAAAGTTGACTGTGAAGCTGCTTGGGCAGATTTTTGTTGAACGCTTTCTGATATAGCTACTTGGTTACTGGCACAAGCTGATAGTAGTACTGTTAAACTAGAGGCTAGTATAATTTTTTTCGAAATGCTTAGCTTTGTCATTCTATGAAGTCCCTTAGTAATATTAGTAGCAGTATAGTGCAGAAAATATCCGCAAAGAATTATATCGCTTAATTAGTATTGTGAAAATGGCAACTGATTAATTGGGCCGTAACCATTACCGACCTGTAAACCGTCAGCATTTTGGATACAAGATTCGGTAAATGATATACCTTCTTTAACAGCTATGAATAAGTCTGGCTGTTTAGCCAAGTTTGCAGCGATTGCTGAAGATAGTGTGCATCCGGTTCCATGAGTATTATTTGTTGCAATGCGTTTGTGCGAGAATGAATTCATTGCCTTATTGGTCTGCAGGTAGTCGGTAACGATTTCGCCATTTACATGACCTCCTTTAAGTAGAACGCTACATGCAAATAACTCAGATAATAATAAGGCCTTATTCTGAGTGCATAAATTTTCAGTGTCTTTTCCTTTAAATTGGAGCAGGTAGTTTGCTTCCATAAGGTTGGGTGTTATTAGAGTGGCCAAAGGAAACAAGTTCTCAACCAGGGCTGTTCTTGCGGCTTCTTCTAGAAGCATTACGCCTGAACTGGAAGTAAGGACTGGGTCGATTACTATAGGTGTACTTGTGTTGTTGGAAAGGCATTCTACGACCTCGTTAATAATTTCACTTGAATACAGCATTCCTATCTTTATAGCTTTAAAGTTTATGTCGCTGATGACTGTCTGTAGCTGATCCTTCACAACTTTCGCTGGTAGTGGATAGGTGGCCTTAACTCCCTTTGAGTTTTGAGCTGTGACATTGGTGATGACTGATGCTCCATAGACATTTAAGGCAGTAAATGTTTTGATATCTGCTTGTATGCCTGCACCGCCTGAAGAGTCAGAGCCGGCAATTGTTAGTACATTTGGTGTATACTTCATATAAAGAAGGTCACTTGTAGTTTTGTTCCATGTTGTGTTGCTTAGGTTGAACAACATTTAGATGTTACCAAAGTTTATTATGCCCTACCTTTTCCTTTCCTTGCTTCTTTTATTTACCCTTACTACGAATGCCGGCGTAACGGCAGAAGATATTTTAGGTGAATACTGGAAAGACCCCTTGTTTGGTCAGGCTGCGACTGATCGTACCGTCGAGCTTGAAGTGCTTGTTGGTAGGGTGTGGCCGCAATCTGTCAATATTAGTTCTGGTTCAAAGGTCAGAGTACTTGTTAAAAATCGTACTAACGAGCCTCATTTGCTCGTTTTTACAAAGGACCTGAAAGCTTTATACCAGTCAGAAGCGTACAAGATGTTTGTTCTTGACGAACTCTATCACTCTAAGAAAAAGGCGCAGCAGGGTTCAGGGCATTCGCACTCCGGGAATAGTGTAGGGGATGCAGAATCTATTGTTAAACCGCTATCTCAGAACCCTTCAGTGTTTGTTGTAGGTGGCGATAGAAAAGAAGTGTTAATTGAGTTTGAGGGAACTGGTATTGCAAACTACTCATGCATGATAGAGTCCCACCGAAATAATGAAACAGTAGGAAGTATAGTCATTGAATAATAAGTTTGAGTCTCTAAGCGTCAAAGCGGTCGATTGGCAAGATGGTGCGCTGGTTCTATTGGATCAGAGAAATCTACCTTTGTCTGAAGATTATATGAGTTGTCATGATGTTGAACAGGTTTATACGGCAATCAAGACGATGGTTGTACGTGGAGCGCCTGCAATTGGTATTTGTGCGGCTTACGGTGTTGTTTTGAGCGCAAAAAAGCACTTAATGAATGGAGTCGATTTTTATGAACGTATTAACAAGGATATTGAATTCCTGAGTCAAGCTAGGCCTACCGCGGTAAATTTAGCATGGGCTCTGAAAGTTATGCAGGAAGAGCTCCTAGCGCAGAAAGAGCAGGATTTTAGTTTAGAAAAGCTGCTTCTCCGCGCCCAGGAAATTCATCAAGAGGATATTGCTAACAACTTTAAAATGGGTGATTTAGCCTGTTCCGTGTTTAAACGCTTCCATGAAAAACCGTTCTCTGTCATGACTCATTGTAATGCCGGAGGCTTGGCTACAGGTGGCTATGGAACGGCTTTAGGGGTTATACGCTCAGCCTGGAGTGATGGCTTAATCACTGAAGTCTTTGCAGATGAAACGCGCCCTTGGATGCAAGGTACCCGATTAACTGTTTGGGAGCTCATGAGAGATGATATCCCGGTTACCTTAAATGCGGACTCGGCGGCCTCGTGGGTGATCCAAAACAAATCGGTTGAATGGATTATCGTTGGTGCAGACAGGATTGCAGCTAACGGAGATGTTGTAAACAAGATTGGCACCTACTCTTTGGCGATTCAGGCAAGGTACCATGGCGCAAAGGTAATGGTCGTTGCGCCTAGCAGTACGGTTGATATGGCATCGAAAAACGGTGCGTCTATAGAGATTGAAATGCGTGATTCCGATGAGCTTAAGTGTTTCAGTGGACAACAAGTTTCAGAGGCTAACGTACAGGCACTTAATCCGGTCTTCGATGTGACGCCCGCGAGCTTGGTCGATTATATCGTTACAGAGCGAGGCGTCATTGCTGGGCCGACCTTAGATAAGATGACCGATAAATTCTCGCTTTAATATGAAATGTTTCAGGAAAGGTGTTTAAAGATGTCTAATGAGCTATCCCTTGGCCATGTAGAGTCAGAAGTTGTTGCTTGGCTGGAGCGAGTGGTAATCGGCCTTAACTTGTGTCCGTTTGCTCGCAAACCCTACGAAGACGAACGTGTCCGAATCGCGATCGACACTGGGAGCTCTTATGACTCAATACTTGAACGCTTGTTGGCAGAGTTAAGGTTTCTAGATAATGATAGTAATCTGGCTATTGAAACGACTCTGCTTGTTATCCCAAATGGCTTGAGTGACTTTTATTCTTACTTAGCATGCCTGTCGGATGCGAATTCAATTTTGGTTTCAGAAGGTTACGAAGGTGTATTTCAGTTGGCAAGTTTTCACCCGGATTACCAGTTTGAAGGTACCGAACCGGATGATAAATCGAACTTAACAAATCGCGCTCCCTATCCGGTTTTTCACATAATTAGAGAGCAATCTTTGGAGTATGCGCTAGAAAGTTATGATAACCCTGAAAAAATTCCAGAGCGTAATGTTGAGCTAATGCAGTCAATGGAGGGGGAGCGGTTAAAAGCTTTATTTCCGTGGCTGAGTATTTAGTCGTCTAGGAGAACGAAAGCTGCGCACTACCTTTTGATTTCGCAAGCAGTAGCTTTTTGCTTGCTCTCTTCCAGGCAGAATTAAAGTCTTCATTAGGCAAAATATGTACAACTCCGACGCTGATGCTCGAATTTAGCCACTTTCCATCGCTTGACTTTATTTTGATGGCTTCGAAATCTCGCATTAACCTTTCAACGTAGAGCCTGGCTTGGGGGAGTGAGCAGTTGGATAGAAGTATAGTAAACTTCCCACCACCGACTCTTCCTGCCAGCCCTCTTCTATAGGCGAAGCTATTTTCCTTATCGATCAGCTTTGCGGCTAGGTTATCTCGACGTACTTTTGTTTGGAGCAATTGACCAAACTCGCTAAGCAATAGGTCGCCTGCGTGAAGGCCGTGCGCCTCATTAAACTTCTGAAAGTTGTCAATATCAATATCGATCCAAACAAGGTCGTTCTCGCTAGTTTTAATTGTATGTTCAATTTGAGTGTAGAGGGTTTGACGACTAAAAACCCCTGTTAACTGGTCTTGAGTTGACTCACCCAGATAATTTTCGTCGTCTCTTGCCAGCTTACGGTTTTCTTGTTTCAGGTTTGCGTATTTATAGCCAAGCAAGATGGCTAGCAGCAGTTGCTCGGTCACTGAACCTGCAATGAAAATATTGAGGGTGTCTAGTGATGGGGGGGTGTATCCAAGCCACATCCATACCCATAGGGTGCCCGTAATAAGGTGAGTGGTCCAGGCAAGAAGAAACAACTTCGCCATCGGGGGGTGACGCTTTAGTGCACCGATAGCACAGACAAGTATGATAATTGGAATGACTAGACCTATCGTTTCTACACACATGTAGGCAAGTTGGTCAGACATAAACCCTAGTAGAAATATGGTCGAAAAAGTTGCAGCCAATAACAGGCGTAATAATATATCGAGCTTGGGGATTGTTGTCTTAGTTTCAAGTAGCTCGCGAACGAATACTGTTGCAGAAAACGCAAGCAAGCAAGCGGTCAGGTTGGTGAAGCTACCCTCTCCACCCCAATCGGGAAACGCCAGGCGGTTGTACCCGGTCATGGCAATCATATATAGCGACATACATAAAACGTAAGAGGCGTAATAAGTATAAACTCTTTCTCCAGCAGAGATGCCAATTACCATGTTGTAGACAAAAGCAAGAATCATCAGTCCAAAACACAAGCCATACACAAGATTTCTACTAGCAAGAAGAGAAAGTTGTGAGTCGTGGTCTCGGATGTTTATGCTGAAATTTAAGACTTGTGAACTCTTGATTTTAAGGAAGGCTAGGCGATGTTCGCGCGGTTTTTCGATAACGAAGGTAAGAAAGGTGGCTGGGAAACTGGCATTGTCACTAGCGTGCCTACCAGCAGCGTGCTTCCAGGTCCAGAGACCGTTTTCATAGATTGCCAATTCGCCATCTAATCCGACATTGGGTGCAAGCTCAATCCAAATTCGATCCGAATCGACAATTCGGGGAAGTTCAATTTTAACCCACATCGTCGCACCGTCAGATGCTTTCCAGTAATCCTCTTCTAAGGCATTTAATTTTGTATAGCCATTCGGGAGAGGTGTCCAGGTGTTATTTGGCGTACCAACGATATCTTCGAGAGAGGCGGAGCTGTTACTATCGAATAGCTGCCAGTAGCGAATGTTTTCTTGCTGCATAAGCTCAGCGTTAGCAAGAAAAGGTGCAGAGGCAAAGAGAATAAGAAGTAAATAGCTTAGGTAATGCATTGGCTTTATGGATGCATGGTTTAACTGGTTTTCCAGTCGATAATATTAAGTTCGCAAGGACACTCATCTTACCACCTTTCAAGAGCTTCGCGTAGCATGTAGAGCCTAAAATAGACTACAAATACATCAGATTTGATAAAGAGTTTGAGAAAAGAGAGATAAAAGTTGGACAGAATGTCGATTGGCTGCTACCACTTTAAATTATATAGCGAATTTTGATGTGCTAAATATTAGTAAGTTTAGGTTTTCATGGGATTTTTTTGCACAGAGGGTTTTATGGATAAAAATGAATATTTGGTCGCTAGGGTTGGTCATATCAGATTGGCGGTTTATTGTCGCGATGTTGAGAATGTTTTTTCTGGAAACTACAGCTTGGTAAAGCTGTTTTATCAGGGCGACTTTTTTCGGGGCATGACTACTATAAATGGACAGATCATGCAGGTTCTTGATTTGCGTCGTCGTATTGGGATGGAGCAGTGTCTTAAGGGAGAACAGTTAACATTGGTTAGCTTTAATACCGGGGGCTCAAACAGTATCGCTGTAGTAGTTGACGAAATTTTAGGAATGCAAAGAATTGAGTCTGACTCAATTATAACAAATGAAAAATACTTCGATAGCCGTGCCAATAATATTGGCTTGTTGTTTCCAACTGTCGCTTTAATGCCGAGCAAGTGTGGTGTTAGTAAAGAGTTGATACACATCCTCGACTCAACGTACCTTGATAAGACGGAACCCATTATTGAAGAGGCTGGAGAGCTCGAGCTTTTTTAAGGATTTTACCTTTTGCAAATGGAAAAGCTGGTGTTTGCTGCTAATGTTATATGCAACCTTCCATTTAATTTGACGATAAAGTAAAACAAAAAACATGCGACAAAGTGACCTGATTGACATCTTGCTGGTTTCATCCGATTTTATTTTTTTAAGTACCGATAAACACGGTAAGATTACTACTGTTACCCCTGCGTGTAGAGATGTTATCAAAAAGCAAGAGGGTGAGGTTGAAGGTAAGATGCTCGACGAAATTGTACCTGAGCTGGCATTTTACCCCCAAGCTGAGTTTGAAATTGTTCAACCTCGGGGCGGCCTCGAATTAATGCTTGATGATGAAGACTGTGATCAGGGTTGTGAATATATGGAGTTTCTTGCATCCCAAACGCAAGACGATGGCCGCTTCGAAATAGAGACAACGATTGAAGGTCAGCAAGCTTGGTTGTCGATGGTGACAAACAAAGTGCTTGTTGATGACGAAATCATTTTTACCGTGATGATCCGGGATATTACTCGACGAAAGCTTGATGAAAAGGAGATCCTAGATCTCAATCAAAACCTCGAAGCTCGCGTAGAATCGAGAACGGAACAAATTAAAAATGTAGTGATGTCATGTAGTAGTGAACTTAGTCAGGTTAACGAAACCTACCAGGCCATGAAAGAACAGCAAATGGGCATAATGGAAAATGTTGAAAAAGCAGTTCTTGAAGGTGCTGAAGGCTTGAGTGAGGTCCAGCAAGGACAGATCCGTGAAGCGATTAGTGGTGAGCTTGTTAAGTGTATGAACCTCTACTCTGAAGATCAGATTACCGATCAGAAGTTTATGTTGACGATGATGTCATTAAATGAACTCTTTGGTAGTTTATCTCCCGAGGATCAAAACTTACGCCCCGACCAGTTATCTGGAACTAACCAAGATGAAGTTGATGACCTACTAAGTTCCTTGGGTATTTAGTCGCAATACCCTCTTATCTTTCTGATAAAGGGGGAGCTCTTCTTGCTTCCCCTAAGTTCTTGACTCTTGCCATATTTTTTGACAGATTGACCTTATCCGGACCAGTCTGAGCTCTCATGTCTCCCAACTTAAGTATTCCTATAGCGCTTGTCGATGCTTTCTTTTTTGCTGCTAAGCGAAGAAATATTAATTTGCACTCGATTTTTGCGAGTGTTGATCTCGATTATGACAAGTTTCAGTTGGATATGGGAAAAGACCCATTACAGCGTATTGATTTGAACTATGTAGACCCTTTGCTCCACTCACTTTGGTCTGAGTTGGGCGATGAAGCAAGTGGCTTCGTCGAAAAGCCACTTAAAATCGGCACGTTTAGCATGATGTGCCACGCTATAATTACTGCAACTAGCTTGCGGCATGCCTTGCTTAGAGCGAGTAAGTTTATAGGTCTGTTTGGCGATGAACTATCGATTAACTTGCTTGAACTAGAAGGCGAAGCGCATCTGGAAATCAAGTTTTCGAATGACTTGGGCTTTGATGAGGTATTTCTAATTACTTCGCTCTATATAATCTGGATTCGTCTGTCGTGTTGGTTGATTGAAAGGCCGATACTACTTGAGCGAATTGAGTTTACTTTCGCAAGGCCTCTATTCCATGAAGAGTACAAGTTAATGTTTCCTTGCCGAGTTGCTTTCTCTCAGGGGCAAAACCGGGTTGTGTTCAACAGCAAGTATTTAGATCTACCGGTTGTTCAGAATGATAGTACCTTAGCGCCATTTTTGAAAAATGCGCCGGCATCGCTACTAAAACAATTTCGTTCAGATGACAGTGTTACTGCGCAGATAAAAAGAATTCTATTGAGTCGTATGGGTGGCAGCTTGGAGATCGAGAATCTTAGCTTTGATCTTGTAGCCAGTGAGTTACATTTAACTACCCACACCGCTCGGCGACGCCTTAAAGATGAGGGTAGTTCATTTAAAGAAATAAAAGACAGTATTCGTCGGGATCAGGCTTTGGTGTTGCTGGCCAAGGCAAACCTGAGTATTAATGACGTTGCTTTGCAGCTCGGCTTTTCAGAAGCAGCAGCATTCAATCGCGCCTTCAAAAAGTGGACAGGGCAAACGCCTGGCGCCTGCCGTGAGCAGCATCGATAGCTGGCTTTCTGGGCTAAGTTTGTCTGGCTGTGCTACTGCGGGTAGAACGGTGGCAAAGAAGCATTGTCTTTGCCTTTCAGGCCGGGTGCTGTTTTAGTGTATTTTTTTAATGCTTCAAGTAAGGCTTGCTGGTCATAGGTCTGAGTTGCATTTTTACTGTAACGATCGTTCTCGAATGCTAATAGTTCGGCAGCAAGCGACTCATCTAAAGCTTTCAGCGAACGCAAGGTAATGGGGGCTGACTTAACGGTGTTTTGTTTTCGCTGGCTCTCGATCCAAGCTAGTACAAGCTTCGGTATGTCACTCGACCCCTTTCTAATTGCTTCAATTAATTGTTTGTAGCTGAGTTCTGAAGTAGTAGAGTCGGGAGCTTGTATCGAGATTAGTTTATTTAAGTCTTGCTTTACTTGCTTCAGTCGTAGAAGTAGGAACAAACTCGTTAGAAGCCAACCAAAGGCGAGTAGTGCGATTATCGCTAGCAAGGCATGCTGATTGCTCTCATTGTGCTTAGGCTCTGTATTTTTAGCTGTGCTTTCTATCTCGGACTCTTGGTTGGGTGTTGCTTTTCCATCATCAGTTAAGTCGATGCTGGAGGGCTGCTCATTCTTTT
>NZ_LWGJ01001571.1:0-1188 GCF_001635845.1 Oleiphilus sp. HI0132
ATAAACTGAAGTGCGAAAAATAATTAGATGTATAAAAGGGGATTTTCACCAGTATGGCGAATTCTAATCCGGTTCAGGTAATCGCGGTAACTGGCGGTAAAGGTGGTGTGGGCAAAAGTAATGTGTCTATTAACCTTTCGATTATGCTCGCTGAGATGGGGCGTCGTGTCGTACTTTTAGATGCCGATTTAGGTTTGGCTAATGTTGATGTTTTGTTAGGTATCACCTCTAAAAGCAATATAGCGGATGTGATAAGTGGCGAATGTTCTCTGCGTGACGTTTTGGTTGATGGGCCCAAAGGAATAAAAGTAGTACCAGCTTCATCTGGTACGCAAAAAATGGTTTCTTTGAATCCAATGGAACATGCCGGTTTAATTAATGCCTTTAGTGAAATTTCTGAAGATCTCGATGTCCTGATTATTGATACCGCAGCAGGTATATCCGATGGTGTTGTTTCGTTTCTTAGGGCTGCGCAAGAAGTTATTGTTGTCGTATGTGATGAGCCTACATCGATTACCGATTCATATGCGCTAATTAAATTGTTAAATCGCGATTACGATATGTACCGTTTTCGTGTACTGGCGAATATGGTTAAAACGCAGGAAGAGGGGCGCCACCTCTATTCCAAGCTTGCTCACGTTACTGAGAGATTTCTCGATGTTGCTCTGCAGTATGTTGGGTCAATCCCTTTCGATGAGTCGGTGAAAAAAGCAGTGCAGCGTCAACGGGCTGTTTCTGATGTGTATCCTCGTGCAAAAGCATCGTTGGCATATAAGACGCTTGCCCAAAAAGCGGATAGCTGGCCACTGCCTTCTTCTCCAAAAGGTCATTTGGAGTTCTTTGTTGAGCGCCTGGTTCAGGCTACCTCAAACTAGAACGTGTTTAGTTCCGGTGTCATAGGCTGATGTATACAGACGCTCAAGTAAAACGTGCCGATGATTTGATTCGGTCTCATGCGCCTTTAGTCAAAAAAATTGCGCATCATTTGATATCTCGTCTACCGTCTAGCGTTCAGGTCGATGATTTAATTCAGGCTGGTATGATCGGGTTATTAGAGGCTTCCAGGAAGTATGAAGCTTCTAAAGGTGCGTCCTTTGAAACTTATGCGGGCATTAGAATTCGTGGTTCGATGATGGATGAGGTGCGCCGGGGAGACTGGGTGCCAAGGTCTGTTCATCGGAATGCAAG
>NZ_LWGJ01001572.1:0-950 GCF_001635845.1 Oleiphilus sp. HI0132
AGAAGATGCTACTGCCAAAAACAAGATTGAAACCTACCTGGCAGGCTCTTTAAGCTCAGATCGTCCTACACATAGTATGTAATAATAGGGGGGTGCCCCAATTTCTTGATACGATTCTTCAAGTGAGTCGCATAGATACGCATTTTTAGTTAGTATGTGCGGCTTTATCGTTGTAACAAGAGCGCGCTTGATTTTCATGTTTATTGACTCCCACTGCCACCTTGATCGTCTGAAATTAGCTCCATATGAAGGCGACTTGTCGCTTGCAATTTCAGCTGCCAAAGAAAACCTTGTAGACAAATTGCTTTGTGTCGCAATTGACCTGGAGCATATTGAAGAAGTGCTTCAGATTGCAGCTAAATTTCCCGATGTCTATGCTTCGGTTGGCGTGCACCCAGGTAGTACCGATTGTGAAGAGCCCACTATTGAACGCCTATTATCGCTTGCTGAGCGTGAAAAAGTCATTGCGATTGGAGAGTCGGGGCTGGATTACTATTATGGCCTGGAGCATAAAGATCTTCAGCTGGAAAGATTCAAGCGTCATTTAATTGCCAGTAAAGAATGTCGAAAACCAATTATTGTTCATACTAGAGATGCGAAGGAAGATACGCTAAACCTCATTGGCCAATACTCAGCCCCTGATGTCGCGGGAGTGCTGCATTGTTTTACTGAAGATTGGGATATGGCCTCCAGAGCGATGGATCATAACTTTTATATCTCATTCTCAGGTATTGTTACGTTTAAGAATGCTGTAGAGCTAAAGGATGTTGCTAAGCGAGTCCCATTAGAGCGCATGCTGATAGAGACGGACTCTCCTTATCTCGCGCCGGTTCCGTATCGTGGCAAGCCAAATGAGCCTAAGTATGTACCTGAGGTTGCCAAATATATTGCACAGTTAAAGGGCTGCAGCGTAGAAGAGGTTGCTGAGGTCACAAGTGAGAACTTTAAGA
>NZ_LWGJ01001573.1:0-607 GCF_001635845.1 Oleiphilus sp. HI0132
GCTCAAGTCTCGTTGGTGGTATTGTTGAATAAGGGAAAATGTCTTACGGATAGCGCTGAGCATACCGAGCGCCAATACATCGACTTTCAGTAGCCCAAGGCTTTCCAGGTCATCTTTATCCCATTGAATGACGGTACGTGCCTCCATACTGGCATTTTCGACAGGTACGAGTTCGTATAGCGGTCCGGATGAAATGACAAAGCCACCAACATGTTGTGAAAGGTGACGAGGAAATCCCATAATTTCATTAACGAGATTAATAAACTGCTGGCCTTTACCTGTGTCTGGGTTGAGTCCTAATTCGATGATCTGTGACTGCCAAGTCAAGCTGTGGTCACGTCGATTAACGTTCTTAATAAAAAACTCAAGTTGTGTTTCGGCGATACCTAAGGCTTTACCAACATCCCTGACGGCGCTTTTAAAGCGATAAGTGATGACGCTTGCAGCTAAGGCTGCTCGTTCTCGGCCGTATTTCTGATAAATATACTGAATGACTTCTTCACGGCGTTCGTGTTCGAAATCGACGTCGATATCAGGCGGCTCATTGCGCTCCTTACTGATAAAGCGCTCAAACAATACAGATATCTGGCGAGGGTCGACAGAGGTG
>NZ_LWGJ01001574.1:0-871 GCF_001635845.1 Oleiphilus sp. HI0132
ACGCTATCACCTCGTGCGGCTGAGTACCCTACCGCATTCCTTACCAATAGCGTCAAACGCTCAAGCTCTTCAGCCGTCCATGTAGTATAGCTTACCTCACCTGTTTCCGGGTTGATATTCTGTATATCATCAATTGCTACAGCAACCGTTAAGCGCTTTAGCCTACCTTGCTGGTGACGTGTGTAGCTGATTGTGCGGTCCACCTCAAAATTGCGAGTGGTTTGCTTACGCACATTTGTCGGTAAACCTCCTTCACCAGCGCCAGCACCGTTGGCTACTTCAGGGGCAGCACCCGCTGCGGGAGGCTGATTAGCAAGCGCGCCTGGTACACCGCCATCTGTCATCATCTGGCGCTGCTCATCCAAGGTTTGTTCACTTCGGACTGCTTGCATGTCAGGGTTGTAAAACTCTTCCGTTTCTTCAACCTGGGTAAAATCCACATCAGCCGAGACTTCTGACCTGAAACGATCCGCCCCGAGGATAGGACTCAATATACCTGTAATTCGCTCATTTAGAACTTTTTCCATTTTACGCGAATACTCAAACTCCCTTGAAACCAGCTTGTCTTCTTCGGACTCGTTGTTCCGAGACAATAGATTACCCTTTTGATCAACAACAGTAACTTTGCTCATATCCATTTCCGGCACACTTCCGGCGACGAGATTAACAATCGAGTCAACCTGCTCACGTGTCACTGGCCGCATAGAAGAGGTCTCGATCAAAACTGATGCACTAGGTTCTCTTGAGTCACGAACAAACACCGACCTCTTCGGAATAGCCAAATGAACTCTGGCGCTACGGATATTTCTGAAACTGGATATTGATCGCGCCAGCTCACCTTCCAGGCCTCGCTTAAATCGTGTCGACTCCA
>NZ_LWGJ01001575.1:0-699 GCF_001635845.1 Oleiphilus sp. HI0132
AGTGGGGATGTAAGCATGCAGGCTGATTCAGGTCGTATACAGCTCGCCGTGCCCGGGGCAGGTTTTGAGTTGCAGATAAAATCTCGTGCTGGAGGGGAGTCGCTCAGGACTAGACCTGACGGGCCGGGGCGTAGCCTTAAAAGCCTTTTTCAAGAAGCGGGTATTCCTCCTTGGCGACGTGATACTTATCCTTTGATTTATATTGATGGTGTACTGGCGGCAATTGGAAACTTGTGGATAGGTGCGGGTTTTCATGCAGAGTCCGGGCTTCCTGTTCTAAGCGTTTACTTCAATAATAAGTATTAATGGTGAGTCATTAGGCGATAAGGTCTCGAACTTACTGCAAAGGTCTTGCACCTTGATGGTTTTATCTCTAGAATATCGCGCTCTAAAATCTGCGGGGAGCTTATACCTTTCTTATGGAAGGAATAGACTTTACCGTGTACTTGTAACTCCTTGCTTTTTAAACGGCCGATGTGGTCGACATTAAAAGGCTATTACCCGAAGGGAGAAAATATGCGTCATTACGAGATCGTATTCTTGGTGCACCCTGATCAAAGTGAACAGGTTCCAGGAATGATTGAACGTTATACTGGTGTTATCAAAGATAGCGGTGGCCAGGTTCACCGTCTAGAAGACTGGGGTCGCCGTCACTTGGCTTACCCAATCAACAAAATCCACAAGGCACACTACATTTTG
>NZ_LWGJ01001576.1:0-835 GCF_001635845.1 Oleiphilus sp. HI0132
TGAACCAGTAGATCTTAATGAAGTGATTATCTGGCTAGCAGAGCACTTGGGGCTGACCATCAATACCCAACCTTCCGAGCAGGCAAAACGGCGAAGCGGAAATAAGCAGTGTTCCAATAGGCGAATGTTGGATAGTGCTTATCAACTTCACTATCCGACTTTCCGAGAAGGTTATCAGGCGATGTTAAGACAAACCTAAATAGATGAATTCATCACCATTATGCCATCCATTTCAACCTGAGCATCTTTAGGTAGTGATGCGACGCCAATGGCGGCTCTTGCGGGATAAGGCGCTTCAAAATACTTGGCCATGATTTCATTCACGGTGGCGAAGTGTCCTAGGTCTGTCAGGAAAATATTGAGTTTAACTATGTCTTGAAGTGTACCGCCTGCGGCATTGCATACAGCGGTAAGGTTATCAAATACTCGCGTGATTTGCGTGCTGATATCGCCTTCTACCAGGCTCATCGTACTTGGGTCCAGCGGGATCTGGCCAGATAAAAAAACGGTCTCGCCGACTTTTACTGCCTGGGAATAGGTTCCGATTGCTTCCGGTGCATCTGCTGTTTGAATAATGGACTTGTTACTCATATTTCCTCCTGGAAGCTAATCACTTTATTTTGATATGACTCTGGTAAGCCTTAGAACGGCTTTGATTGAGCGAATTCGGCGCATAACTCGAGCCAGGTGTCGTCGACCCTGAACATGTAGCACAACACTAACAACACTTAGTTTGGCGTTTTGTTCCGTCACGCCGATTCGTTCGATATTACCTTCGGCGTGCGTTATCGCTGCGGCTAGCTCGGCAATAATGCCGCGTTGGCGTTCAAGCTCT
>NZ_LWGJ01001577.1:0-926 GCF_001635845.1 Oleiphilus sp. HI0132
ACTTGCGCAATAACATAAAGAAGCTGATTTCTATCGCGCTCCCCTTCAATTCGGTCGATAAGTCCTTGCCATTGTTTTGTCGGGTTTTGATAGCTGTTCAAGCTAGCAATAGGTTTACTTGTTTTGCCCAAGTAGCCTTTATGATTTAGACCGAGAATTTCAATTTGCTGGTCATTTAACGGGAGTCGGACTTCAACTTCGTCAGTCCCATAGATTGTTGCAACATTTGAGGTAGCCAGTATGTACTCGCCTTCAGTAATACTCAGTTTAATGACTTTGCCATCTATTGGTGCTCTGATTACAGTCTTCTTGAGTTGTTGTTTTGCATAAGCTAAGGCGGCTTCCGCGGCCGAAACTTGACTGCTGGCATGGCGCACCTGTGGTATATGACGCGCATAGTCAGTTGCGTTTCGTTTTAGGCCTTTTTGTGCGACAGCCGCCTTTGCTTTAACTCTGACTAATTCAAGTTTAGTTCGGTCAAGTTCAGCTTGTTTTTGTGCGATATCGAGTACAAAAGGCTGTTGTTCAAGTTCAATGAGAATGTCGCCCTGCTTGACCCTTGCGCCTATACTAAGCTCTTTGCTGACACGTTTGACCAGGCCGGGTACCTGATTGGTAATCTGACGAACTTCTGAGGCAGATACTCTACCGCGACTATAGATTGGAATCGCTTGGCTGCTTTCGATTACCTCTGTGTAAGGAACTCTTGGCGCCAGGTTCTGTTGAGTACTTTGCTCAGGCTCGGGTGCGTTATCGTAGAGCCAAGAAATCAGGCCAAGCGCGACGATAAGCGCGAGGAAGACGGAACGATATTTTTTTAGATACTGCATCATAACTTACTGCTAATTATAGACGTGTTGGTTCGAGATAAAACAAGCCCTGTTGCTTCATTTCTTTGCTCGGGTCATCGCCATAACTAGCGAGAT
>NZ_LWGJ01001578.1:0-2224 GCF_001635845.1 Oleiphilus sp. HI0132
CCTTTTTTTTGGATTTTTTGAAAGTTTATTATTGATTCATTGATATAAAGGAAGCGTTTTATGAAGTGGTTTAAATCGTTAAAAACGGCAACGATGACAACAGTAATCAGCGCAAGTGTCGCAGTTGGTATGACTAGCGGCGCGGCGCATGCAGAGAAATTAGGCTATCCGGAAAAAGAGGAGTTAACTTTCGGTTTTATCAAACTAACAGACATGGCGCCAATAGCTGTCGCCTATGAAAACGGTTACTTTGAGGATGAAGGCCTGTACGTCAAAATTGAAGCTCAAGCTAACTGGAAGGTCTTGCTTGATGGCGTAATTGACGGTCGCTTGGATGGTGCACATATGCTAGCGGGACAGCCTATTGCAGCGACGATGGGTTATGGAACTAAAGCTCATATCATTACGCCTTTCTCAATGGATTTGAATGGTAATGCGATCACCGTTTCAAATGATATTTGGGAACAGATGAAGCCAAATATTCCAAAGATGGCTGATGGAAAACCTGTTCACCCAATTAAAGCTGATGCGCTGAAGCCAGTTGTCGAGAAGTACAAGGAAGATGGAAAGCCTTTTAACATGGGGATGGTATTCCCGGTTTCGACTCATAACTATGAGCTAAGATACTGGTTAGCAGCGGGCGGTATTCACCCTGGCTACTACGCGCCTCATAAGGGTGACACGACAGGTAAGATCGATGCAGATGCCTTGCTATCAGTAACACCTCCACCACAAATGCCGTCTACCTTGGAAGCCGGCACGATCTATGGCTACTGTGTAGGTGAGCCTTGGAACCAGCAGGCCGTATTCAAAGGTATCGGTGTGCCAGTAGTGACTGATTACGAGATCTGGAAAGACAACCCAGAGAAAGTATTTGGTATTACTAAAGAATTTGCTGAGAAATACCCGAATACGACAGTTCGTTTAACGCGAGCGATGATTCGTGCAGCGATGTGGTTAGATGCTAACAACAATGCTAACCGTCCAGCAGCGGTTAAGATCTTGTCACAACCTAACTATGTTGGTGCTGACTATGACGTTATTGCAAACAGTATGACGGGTACTTTTGAGTACGAGAAAGGCGATAAGCGTTCAGTACCAGACTTCAACGTATTCTTCCGTTATAACGCGACTTACCCATACTACTCAGATGCTATCTGGTATCTAACGCAAATGCGTCGTTGGGGTCAGATCTCTGAAGATAAGAGCGACGAGTGGTACAAAGATTTGGCGAAGAAAGTATATCGTCCTGATATCTATGCACGTGCGGCGCAGTCTTTGATCAAAGAAGGTAAAGCGAAAGCGGCTGACTTCCCAGACTTCTCTACTGAAGATGGCTACCGTGACCCACAAACGCACTTTATCGATAACATTGTTTATGACGGTACACAACCAAACAAGTATATCGAGAAGTTCTCAATTGGTCTGAAATCAGGCGACAAGATCTAAAGAGTATTACATATGTCGGACGACAAATGCTGGCCTGAACCAGGGTTTGTTGTCTGACTGCTGATAACGAAGTTTGTCTAAGAAAGATTTATCTTGATCGGCTCTCAATGTTTGTTAGAACGAGAGTCGTCAGTTAACTGAAGTAGCTTTAAGCAGGAGCAGAAGATTATGTCAACGGCGACATCTCTTAAGGACGATATAGAACAACCAATTGTTTGGTTGGATAAGGTATTAGAGTTTGGTGCGATGGCAGCGAAGACTCTGGCAATACCCATGGCAGGTATTGCGGTATTTCTCATTATTTGGGCGGCAGCCGCACAGAGTGTTAAAACTTCTTTGGGGCAGTTTCCGGGTCCCGCGATGGTAATGGAGCAGTTCGTCTCTTTATATGATGAGCACGTTTCCGAGCGGACTAAAGAGCAAGCCTTCTACGAAAGGCAAGAGAAAAGAAATGCGGCACGAGTGGCTGAAGATCCATCTTATGTGCCTAAAATCAGAGCGTATACCGGGAAAGAAACTTTCCTCGATCAGATCTTTACCAGCTTAAAGACGGTCGCTTCTGGCTTCTTATTGGCTGCAGCGATAGCGATTCCCCTAGGCATTGCCATTGGCCTGAATAAAACACTGAACTCGGCTGTTAACCCGATTATTCAGGTGTTCAAACCTGTTTCTCCTTTGGCTTGGTTACCCTTGGTGACAATCTTGGTGAGTGCACTCTACGTCTCGTCAGATCCACTGGTAGCCAAGTCCTTTATTGTTTCGATGATCACCGTAA
>NZ_LWGJ01001579.1:0-1393 GCF_001635845.1 Oleiphilus sp. HI0132
CAAGAAGCGCATGCGGTCATCTGCAGCATCACCCAAGCTATCGACCTTCTTCATTTGTTTAGCTAACCAAAAACGTCGCTTCAGGGGTTTATCCGTTTCTTTATAAAGTTGCGCCAAACGATGAGTCACCTCCATATAGACATCAGCTGGCTCGGCATAGGTATTCGCATAAAGCCGGTAACTGAGTATCGCCTCTTTCTTGTTGTCAGCCTTATCGTATAGCTCCGCTACGATAAACTGAATATCCTGCTTTTCCTGCTCGGTTTTTGCCAGCTTACGCATAATGCGCAACTCTCCGGCCGCTGCTTCCCACTGTTCTGTTTCACGATACGCTAAAGCCATTTTAGCAGGCAGCGTATCGAGTAAATTATGCTTTGGGTAACGCTTTCTGAAGTCTGAAATAACGTCGATAGCACGATGCCATTCTTTTAATTCAATCAAATAACCTGCGGCATCATATTCTGCGCTGGCTCTGAGGGTGGAAGTCGGAGCAACAAGCCCCACGCGAAGAAACTCGTCAACGGCTAGCAAAGTCTGCCCATCTGCCAACTTCGCCTCTGCCTGCTTAAAGACACTCGCAGCCAGGCTTTCAATTGTTGCAGCCCGGCGCTTGTCCTTTGCAGGCATCTGGGTCAATACCTCTTGATACGCACCTTCTGACAGAACAAAGTCATTTAAAGCATACAAACTGTGCGCTTTAATCAAACTACTTTCTAATAAGGTTTGTTTATCAAGCTTGGGCGCACCTTCAAACGAAGTCGGCCAGTCAATCAGGCGCTGAGCCAAAGGTAATGCCCCCTGATAATCTTTCCTGTCAAAATACTCAGAGCTCACGAGGTACAAAACCGGAACCGCTCTATTGTCTTGCTTGTGAATATCAACAAATCGCATTTGAGCCTGCTCCCGCTTAATACTTAAGCTTTCCAGAAGAGCTTGCCTTGCCTCTTGCTCTGTTGGCAGCTTATCTTTTGGCAAGGCTTTGATGCTATTTAAATAATCATCATAGAGCAGCACGGAAGCGTAAGCCGTATCACTACGACCAGAAAATTCTGAGAACTCATAACCAGCTCTTTCGAAAGCCGAAATCGCTTCTGGAAAATGTGACAGCTGTGTCTCGCTCTCAGCCAATAATACTAGGCGCTCTGGCAAGTCTAAATGATTGGGAAAGGTCTCGGTAAAGGCACGGTTATATCGAGCAGAAAGCGTATACTCATCAAGCGTTTTTTGCTTGCTGGCAGAACGTTTCTTAGCAGCCTTGCGTAACTGGCCGGCTTTAACGTAATGGCGATCAGCTAACTCTTTTAACAGTGGCTCCAGCTATGCAGACTTCCTGTTGAATAAAGAGCAGTTTAGTGACGCGGTGTTAGTTTATAAGAACTATATTGCCAGGCAG
>NZ_LWGJ01001580.1:0-830 GCF_001635845.1 Oleiphilus sp. HI0132
TAACTTTTCCTGTATGAGGGATAGACTTAACATCGATAATCTGGGAGTTTGAAAGCTTACCTTCCAGCTCCTGAATTCGACCTTCTATAAAGCCTTGCTGCTCTCTCGCTGCATGATATTCAGCATTTTCTTTTAGATCACCGTGCTCACGCGCATCGGCAATCGCTTCGATAACCTGTGGGCGCTTTACAGTTTTCAATTCTACTAATTCTTCTTGAAGGGCTTTTTCGCCTTCAACAGTCATTGGAATTCGATTCATCTTCCTTCCTTTATTCTTTTACCATATTTAGTGAGAGCTCTTCTTTCAGTCACGCTTATACTCATCATCAACAAGCAATTAATTCGAGTTATCAAAAAAGAGCCATCTGTATAAACAGCTGAAAAAAATAACCCGAAGCATTAGCTCCGGGTTATAAAATAAACGAGTTTTCTAGTGTAAGTCTTGAAGTCTACGTACGTGCTTCTCAGCACCAAAACGAATAGCTCGTGCAGTTGCATCACCACCAGCAAGAGTCGTACTGTAAGCAATCTTCTTCTGCAAAGCAGATTGTCTGATTTGAGCAGAGTCTGCGATGGCTCGTCTACCTTCAGTAGTATTAACAATCAGGTCAATATCGCCATTCTTAATGGCATCAACAACATGCGGACGACCTTCTTGAACCTTATTAATAGACTCAACTTCCAAGCCTGCCTCTGCTAGCGCTTTCGCAGTACCGGAGGTTGCGACCAAAGCGAAACCAATTTCGTTAAGCAGGCGTGCCACTTCAATTACGCCTTCCTTATCAACTTCTCTCACGCTCAAGAACGCCTTACCGCCGCTCGGCAATACA
>NZ_LWGJ01001581.1:0-15462 GCF_001635845.1 Oleiphilus sp. HI0132
TACGGATACAAACAAGTTAGATAGGCCACATACTGCACATACAGCCAAGCCCATAACAACCGATAGCTCCATACTAGTGGTAACGGCTAACGCAGAACAAATACCTAAGATTTGAAGTGCGATAGGGTTATTGCTAAAAACTGGTTCAAAAAGAACTTTTTTTGCTGTTACATCACTCATTCTTAAGCTCCTTCACGCAAGCGATTCAGGTACTTTTGGAATCCCTGCTCGCCAGTCCAATATTGAATAAGGTTAGTCACACCCACACTAGTCAAAGTAGCACCAGATAGACCGTCTACCATGTATTCGGCATCAGCTCGACTTTTATCAACTGCGCCTTTAATCAAGCCAAGCTTTGGCTGATCGCTAGACGCGAAGTCGTAGACCTTTTTACCCGGCCAAATCGCTTTCCAGCGCGGATTATCAACCTCACCACCCAAGCCAGGAGTCTCGGCATGCTCATAGAAGCCAAGCCCAACGACTGTATTAGCATCGCCCTCCAAAGCCAAGAAACCATGCAGTGTCGACCATAAGCCATAACCGCTTACAGGAAGAATGATCGTTTCAATCTTTCCGGCATCTTCAACCAAGTAGATCTTGGCGAACTTAACTCTACGCTTGATACCTGCAACGTCGTCAGCTCGCGAAAGAGTTGTTGAAAAGGCTGGATCTTTAGCCGCTTTTCTCTGGTCGTAATCAAGGACATTTTCCTTATTTACTGCAGAAGCCTCGACATATTCACCGCTATCCAAGTCAACCAACATTGGCTTAATCGCAGAGAAGGCATTCTCAATTTCAGTCGCCGAAGCGCCCTCAACCAATAAGCCTGCGGCAGCCAAAATATTAGCTTTAAGGTTTAGCGCCTTGTTCTTCTCTTGTATTGGCTTTAACAGTACAACAGAGCCCGCTACTACAATCGAACAGACAATACAGAGCAAAAATGCAACCGTAATAGTTTTTCCTACCGTTTCTTTACTAGACACGTGCCAATCTCCTCTTGATATTCGCTTGCATTACCAAGTGGTCAATATATGGTGCGAACAGGTTAGCGAACAATATTGCCAACATCATGCCTTCAGGGAATGCAGGGTTAACAACACGTATTAAAACAACCATTACACCGATGAGCGCACCAAATACAAACTTACCTTGGTTAGTCATTGATGCGGATACTGGGTCTGTTGCCATAAAAAACATCCCGAACGCAAAACCACCAATAACAAGATGCCAATAAAAAGGCATTGCAAACATAGGGTTAGTGTCAGAGCCGATCATATTGAAGATAAGTGACATTGCTGTCATACCACCAAATACACCAACAACGATACGCCAGGAAGCAATTTTGGTTGCAAGCAATGCAAAACCGCCAATCATAATCGCTAGCGTCGAAGTTTCACCAATTGAGCCCTGAATAAAGCCTAAGAACGCGTCGACCCATGAAACTGATTGGTTAAGACCTTCAATTCCGCTGGCTGCAACAATGCTTAGAGGCGTCGCGCCACTAAAGCCGTCGACAGCAGTCCAAACTGCGTCGCCCGAAATCTCGGCAGGGTATGCAAAGAACAAAAACGCACGACCAGTTAAGGCTGGGTTCAAGAAGTTCTTGCCTGTACCGCCAAAAATTTCCTTACCAACAACAACACCAAAGGAAATACCTAGAGCAACCTGCCACAAGGGGATATCAGCTGGAACGATTAAGGTAAATAGTATTGAAGTAACAAAAAAGCCTTCGTTAACTTCATGCTTACGCACGGTGGCAAACAACACTTCCCAAAAACCACCCACTACAAACACTGTCAGGTAGATAGGTATATAGTATGCTGCGCCATATACGAAGTTATGAAGAATATTTGACGCATCATGGCCAATGAAAAACATGCTATGCCAATCGGTTGGTATAGTACCCAGCCCAGCCGCTATAGCAGTATTTGCCTGGAAACCGACGTTCCAAATACCAAAAAACATAGCAGGGAATGCGCACAACCAAACCGTAATCATAATACGCTTAAGGTCGATACCATCTCTAACATGAGATGTGGTTTTGGTTACACTTGATGGCGAATAAAAAATGGTGTCAGCAGCTTCGTAAAGCGCATACCACTTCTCGTACTTGCCCCCTTTCTCGAAATGGGGCTCCATTTTATCTAAAACTGTTCTAAGTCCCATGATCAACCCTCAATTTCGATTCGAGTCAGATTCTCTCGTAGAATCGGACCGTACTCATACTTACCAGGACAAACATATGTGCAAAGCGCCAAATCTTCTTCATCTAGCTCTAAACAACCTAGAAGTTGTGCTTGCTCTGTATCACCTACAATCAGAGATCGTAGTAACTGAGTTGGCAAGATATCTAAAGGCATCACTTTTTCGTAAGCACCAACAGGAACCATTGCTCGATCACTACCATTTGTTGTGGTCGTAAAGTTGAACAATTTGGCAGGGTTAAGCTTAGAAAGGTAAATATTCATCACAGAGAACTTGTTGGCACCAGGAGATAACCAACCAATAAACTCACGCTCTTTTTGTTCATCAAGAACACTAACTTGCGAAGCATAGCGCCCTAAATAATCAACTGTAGCTCTTGCGGTCCGGCCACCAAAAACCGAACCTGAAATGGCTCTGGCAGAGGTTGAACTAAGTTCATTGCTCAGCAGCTCAGATATATTGGCACCCAATTGAGTTTTAACCAAGCGCGGTTTCTTAACAGAAGGGCCAGCAATAGAAACAATCCGCTCTACATACAGTTCGCCAGTCGTGAAAAGCTTAGCGATCGCGATGACGTCCTGATAAGAAATAGTCCATACACTCTTACTATCGCTTACAGGATCAAGGTAATGGATGTGTGTTCCGGCATTACCAGCAGGGTGCGGGCCAGAAAACTCTTGCTTTTCTACGCGCGCGATGGGTGGTAGTTCGATGTTAGAACCAGCTTTAGTACAAACAAAAACCTTACCTTCAGTAAGTTTTTCAATAATACTTAAACCTTGACTAAAAGCCTCACCTTCGCCCGACAACACTACTTCAGGATCAGCAGCTAATGGGTTAGTATCAATTGCGGTAACAAATATTGAATTTGGCTGAGCAGTCAACTCAGGCACTTTACTATAAGGCCTAGTTCGAAATGCTGTCCAGACGCCAGATTCAACCAGATTCGATACGACTTGTTCACGAGTAAGACTTCCAAGATCTGAAGCGGAGTATTTTGCAAACTCTACTTTTTCATCACCAGATTTCTCGATTACAATCGACTGGAATACGCGCTTTTCGCCACGATTTACTTCAATAACCGTCCCGCTAGCTGGTGCAGTAAATTTCACACCTTCGGTTTTCTTATCTTCAAAAAGAAGTTGTCCCTTAGCTACCTTGTCACCAACCTGAACAGACATGGTTGGCTTCATACCAACATAGTCAAATCCAACTATAGCAACCTTGCTAATGGAATTTCCTTGGGTGATGCTTTGTTCGGGAGAACCGGATATTGGAAGATCGAGGCCTTTTTTAATATTGACCATTAATCCTGCCTTCTCATCAGAATTTGTGAATTTTCCGCCACGTTAGAATTTGTTCTGTTGAGTGCCATACAGTTAAAGCATTACCACTCGATTGCGGCGAACCTAAAATCGTGGACAATTATAGTGAGCCATTTAACATATTGCTACACTACACACCAAAATTTACTTATATTCTACCCATTTAAAGTGCCAACCTGCTTAAAAAATCAACCCTAGCGTTTTAGCGTACAAATATAGGAGCACTAGATACTACCAACTAGGTAGACAAGATAAGTAAAGTAGTAAAAGTCAGCTTATACAAGAAAGAAAATAAAGGCGCCAACTGAACAGTTAGCGCCTGAAGGAAATATTAGACTCTAGCTCTTAGGGAAGACGGGATATTCTATGCCAGCCATTTGGTTGGCAATACGCACAACCTGCGCACTATAACCAAACTCGTTATCGTACCAAACATAAAGAACCAAACGCTTACCGCTTACGATAGTTGCATTCGAATCTACAATACCAGCACGACGTGAACCAACAAAGTCAGTTGAAACAACTTCATCTGAAGTCAGATAATCAATCTGCTTAGCCAAATCAGAATGCAGGGAAATATTACGCAAATAAGCATTCACATCTTCAACAGATGTAGCTTTTTCGATATTCAGATTTAGAATAGCCATTGAGACATTCGGAGTTGGAACACGAATCGCATTACCCGTCAAACGACCTTCCATCTTTGGAAGTGCCTTTGAAACAGCTTTTGCGGCACCTGTTTCAGTAATAACCATATTCAACGGAGCGCTACGACCACGACGACTACCTTTGTGATAGTTATCAATCAAGTTCTGGTCATTTGTGTAAGAATGGACAGTCTCTACGTGGCCATCAATGACACCAAATTCATCATCAATCGCCTTAAGAACAGGCGTAATAGCATTAGTTGTACAAGATGCTGCAGACAAAATCTGATCATCGTTTGCGATATCACCGTTATTGATGCCATAAACGATATTCTTAATGTCACCCTTACCTGGCGCAGTTAGAAGCACCTTAGCAACGCCTTTAGACTCAAGATGTCTACCTAGACCAGCTTCATCTCTCCAGATACCGGTATTATCAATAACGATTGCATTATTGATTCCGTATTGCGTGTAGTCGACCTGATCCGGACCGCCAGAATAAATTACCTGGATAGCATTTCCGTTAGCGATCAATAGATTGTTTTCAGAATCGACCGTGATTGTACCTTCGAATGGGCCATGCACCGAGTCTCGACGAAGCAAGCTGGCGCGTTTCTCTAGATCGTTTTTAGCACCGCCATCGCGAACGACAATTGCACGTAAACGCAGATTATTTCCACCGCCCGCTTTCTCAATCAAAATACGCGCAAGTAAGCGACCGATTCGACCAAAACCGTACAACACGACATCTTTGGTATTTTCAGAAGCTGCTTTGCTAGCCTCTTCACTGTAGCCACCAACAACGTCGGATAACTCTGCTTTGACAAACTCTTCTAAACTAACATCATTGGTTTGTTCAGCAAAGCGAACGGCGAGCTTACCAACGTCAACACGAGCATGACCAAGCTCAAGCTCATCCATCACCTTTAATACCGCATAAGTATCGTGGACAGATAATTCTTTCTCTTCCACCTGGCGAACGAAACGATGTGACTTAAGAATTCCGATTACTGACTGGTTAATAACAGCACGACCATAGATGGACGTAACAATATTATTACGACGGTACAAACGACCAATTAATGGAATCATCGCCTCTGCAGTCGCTTCACGACTCTTCCAATCTGAAAAACAGTTATCAATCACTTCATTGCTCACGCTTAACACCTCTATTTGTTTATGCGTCAAATCAGGGCCGCTATTATCCAGATATATAGTTCAGCGTGCAACGCTTTGTGGTTAAATTAAGGCATACACGTCTTAATCCGGGTCAATTAGCAACAAAATACATTAAATATGCCGCACATATTTCCGTTATAAGTTAAAACAGCTAAAATCAATGAATAACAATCATAAGCCTATCAAGAGTAAAAAACGTGGCCGATACAAATGCGCTTGTCGTAGATGACTCATCTACTTCAAGAATGCTACTAACAAAAATTCTTAGAAAAATGGATATCCAATGCGAGCAAGCCTCATCGGGCGAGGAAGCACTATCTCAACTTGGATGGTTTCACCCGGACTTTATTTTTCTAGATCACTTAATGCCTGGTATGGATGGCTTTGACACTCTGAAAGCCATTAAGTCAAACCCAGACACACAAAACATTCCCGTCATTATGTACACCTCACAGCATGCTCATAAATATTATGAAGAAGCTCACGCCCTGGGCGCTGCAGGCGTTATATCCAAGCAAATTGATCGCGATAAGTTATATTTAATGATCAGTCGAATCTGCTTGAAGCCCAAAGATGACGATAAAGACGTCCCTACTGTCTACCAGGAAGTACAAAAAAACCTTGAAACCTCAATTGCCGACATGTCGAACAGCAAAATTTTAGCGCGAGTATCGACATTAGAAACCGCATATGAAGAGCTTCACGAGGAAAATAGAAACCTAAAACTAGAACTCGCGCAATCTAAAGCTGATAGCGAGGAGCTTCGATTAAAGTCACAAAACTTTACTCCTTCTCAGATAGTCATCACACTATTTCTCGCACTAGCCTTGTTTGGCACAACGTTTACTTGGTTTACAACGCAGCGCATTGAATCAAACTTTGCCAGCACTCAGACTCGCCTTAACTTGATGGATGGATTGGTCGAGGAAATAATTGATTACCTTGAAAACAACTCGCCTTCTAATCAGTAGATATGGATATTGACGTACGTGGAAACTAAGACATCAAAGCAAAAACAGCCCGACCTCGATAAAATTTATCCACGACTTAAATTTTTGATCATTGACGATTTTGAAAGCTTCCGTTCATCGTTGCGCCTCATGCTATCGTCTTTTGGCGCTGTACATGTCGACATTGCCTATTCTGCCGAAGATGCCTTAGAAAAATGCCGCTTTAACTTCTATGACATAGTATTATGTGATTTCAACCTTGGTGCAGGCAAGAACGGCCAACAGGTTCTTGAAGCACTTCGCGTAAACAAGCGCCTCAAACACATCCATTTATTTGTTATGGTTACTGCAGAAACAGCTAAAGATGTTGTTCTCGGCGCACGCGAGTACCAACCCGACGCCTACATTGCAAAACCAATTACGCGCACAGTATTAGAGAAGCGCCTTGGTCAACTGGTAATGCAACAACGAACACTAAAGCCTATAAATAAGGAACTTGATCTAGAGAACTACCCCAAGGCTATCAGCCAGTGCTTGGCACTAATCAATGATAAGTCACGATACTCTTCTTGGTGCCACCAAACATTGGGCCAACTTTACCTACAAATTGGCGACACACAAAGCGCAATCAGGCTGTATGAGTCAATTATCGCAAAGCGCGAAATACCGTGGGCATCGCTAGGGCTGGCGCAAGCTCAATTAGCAAATCAAGACTACTCACCTGCCCTGGAGAACTTTAAGGCGGCACTTAAACTTAACCCCTACATGGTTGAAGCATATGACGGTCTCGCAGCTTGCTACGAGAAACTGAATCAACCACAGAAAGCACAAGAATCACTTGAGTCAGCAGTTGAAATGTCGCCCAGAGTAATTCTACGTCATGAGAAACTAGGCAAGCTATGTCAAAAGAATCAAGACATTGAAAGCGCAACAGAGGCATACAGGAAAGCTATTCGATATGGCGAACACTCAATACATGAAAAAGCTGACAACTACCTAAACCTTGGCCGCTGCTTATCCGAAAGGTCATCGGGAGACCTTAGTGATTCTGGCAAAACACATGCGGACGAAGCGATACAAGTTCTAAACGAATTAACACATAAATTTTCGACTGACGAACAGGCCTGCCTCAATGCAACGCTTATCGAGGCTCGAGTATTTAATGGTCAGAACAATGCCGAAGCAGCACAGGAAAAACTTCATCAAGCAGAGTGCATGATTGAAGAAGAGAAGCTCTCAGCGGAAATTGGCATCGAGCTAGCAAAGACACTCTACTCCTTAAACGAGCTTGAACGTGCCGAGAAACTCTTAATCACACTCGCTGAGCGATTCAGTAACGACCCCGAAGCGCTAGCGCAAATTGAAAGCCAGCTTGACGAACCCGAAAGCTTAGTGGCCAAAAAGCAAGCAAAACGCCTTAATAAATCAGGTATTGAGCAGTTTGAACAAGGCCAACTTGCACAAGCTGCTGAAGCATTCAAAGAAGCGCTCAAGCATACACCAAGACACGCAGCCTTGAATCTTAATCTAGCTCAAGTTGTAACGAAGCTATTTAAAGAAACTGCTGACCATAGCTTATTAAAGCTTGCAGAGCAGTCCCTTGAAAAAATAAACAACATACCCGAACAGCATAACCAATACCGAAGGCTTAAACACCTCGAGAAGCAAGTAGCAGAACTTCAATCCAAAAAACAAAATTGAACGAGTACAGTATCATGAGTAAAGACAAACAACCCGATTTCTCGATGATTATCGCCTCAGCTGTCCACGACATGAAAAATTCGCTCAGCATGCTACTACACTCCGTAGATCAGATGTGCGAAGAACTGCCTGAAGAGTGGCAACAAAGAAACAATACGACTGTCGTAAAATATGAGGCTGAACGTGTAAATAGCTACCTTGTACAGCTACTTGGCTTATATCGCCTGCAGAATGAAATGCTATCATTACATATCGATGAGTGCTTTGTTCACGACATCCTGGACGAGCAATCCGCACACTATTCGCCAATGCTCAAAGATAAAAATATTGAACTCGAAATCACCTGTGATCCAAATATATCTTGGTATTTTGATAGGGAGGTAATTTTGGGCGTTCTTAATAACGCGCTAAATAATGCTTCACGCTATACCAAATCGATCATTGAAATCGTCGCCTACATCAAAGATGATGACCTGATTATAGAAATACATGATGATGGAATCGGTTATCCTGACGAGCTATTGCAAGCCTCACCAGGAGAAGTAATAAATAACATTAACTTTCAAACTGGCAGCACCAGCCTGGGAATATATTTTGCTGAAATGGTCACTAAACTTCACACACAAAATGACAAGCAAGGGTCTATCAAGTTATCAAATGGAGGCAGACACGGAGGGGGAGTCTTCACGGTAGCACTTCCCTAAATCAAATTGCCAAGCCAGCCTAGATTTTTCTTACTCAATAGGTGGGAGGTATTCTTTAAACAGTGCGCTGCCAAGCGATGCACCGGTAACATCAGAAAGCCCCCACACTGAAAGTATTCTGCCGTCACGTAGCAAGGCATTTTGCCTCAAGGTTAACACTTCGGCACCTGATGTCTCTTGAACAATCGTACTTTCACTCAGCCACACCTTAGACAACTTAGAATATTGTCTTGTCTTGATTTTTGGGTGGAACGAAGTATTCTGAACCCAACTTAAGACACCGTTACCTTCATAGTCAAAGTTTAGTAAAGGGCTGGTAACCGGTCTCTCAGAACCAGATCCAGTAACTGGAATGTCTTCAGCAGTAGAAAAGCCAGAGCCGGGATGATAAGAACGAACTGTAAGACTGTTCACACCATCGTCGAACAGCATTGACCAAGCCACAAATAACTCGTTCAAATTATTGTGGGCCAGAGTAAACTCACTAACGCTTGCCGAGTCATCATATTCAATCTTTTTAGCATCTTCCCACTCTCCGCTAGCGTTACGATTAAGCATTAGATCATATCGACCTCCAGAAGATTGACGCCAAGCAACGTAGAGATCGCCATTATCAGAAATTGAGGGTTTAGGTTGAACCGCAAAGTGTGTTTCTGCACCAACAACATCAACAAACTGTGTTTCATCACTGCTCAGAGTTGCATCACTTGATACATTGAATCTTCTTGCTCTAACTCTGTCGAAGCCCGACACTTCCTGTGACCACACCACCACACCAAGACCTGAGGAACTAAGAGATAATTCAAGGTCTTGGGCGTCTCCCAAAACATCGGCTCCTGATACTGTATCAATATAAATTGGAGCGCCAAACCCCAAACCATTAAACCCGGTAATAAAATTAAAAGAAAGCAGCCTTACACGCTGAACACCGGCAGAGCTTTGTTGAATGAAACCACCAACAACCCCTCCAGAATCACTTAAGCTAAAACTGGTATTTCTAACCTCACCATCAACAGAAGACCCACTTAAAAGATCTCGTGGCCCGCTCCATGCATTCCCATCAAACATGTTAACCCATGCTGTCAGCTGTGCGTCAGGAGACCTTGGCTGAATCCATATAACGACCGCATGCCCCAGCTCATTAATAGCGATTTCTGGAGAGTAAACGCTACCAAGACCAGCACTATCCAACCTTAATGAGTTAACGCAGGAAGAATCAAGAGAGTCAGGATTCTTGCGGCAATGCCGTGAAGCAGACTCAGTTCCGGGTAGAACCCAGACTTCCTGATCCGCTAGATATTGACTTGCCCAAATCTGTGTCACACCTTCAACACTCTGCTTCCAAACCAATAAAGTAGTGCCACTTTGACTACTTTGGATAATCGGCTCAAAGCTGTCCCCTTGATGAAAGACTGCCTGTGTACCCTCTTCATTCAAGTACTTGAAATTAAGAGTTTCGGACTCGTGCCATACGCCAGACTCCGTCGTAAACGCGACCCTCTCCCCGCCTTCAAGAAAATTACGCTCATCCTCACTTGTTGACAAATCATCTTCCACTAAATCATGTACGTCTGATTCCACTTGAAGAGTATAAGTGTTATGTAAGGCAAAACGACCACTACTCAGCCCTAATGTTAACTCAGTAGCGTCAACATCAATCAATTTACCGCTTTCTTCATCTGGTACTTTTGACTCCCCAGGGACAGTACTGTGAGAAATATTTATTTCTCGCTCAACAGGCTCTGTAATTGAGTCAGGATCGAAACTACCAGAATAAATACCAACTCGATTATCAAGTAAAGAATCTATATTCATTTTCTCACTAAATAACACAGTTGGATTTAAGTCCACGCCGTAGCTTATCTCTTCAGAATCAGGAGTGATGCGAACAATAGTCGGTGCAGTAGTATCGGTGGCAGCCTCAGGCAGACTACGAGTACCATCGCTATCACAGGCAGAAAGGCCCGAAAGAAAAATAACAACCAGGAGTATTAGTTTATTTTTCCCGGCTCTTAGGTAGTGAGAGTGCATTTAAACTCCATATAAATACAATAGTAGAAATGAATCAGGCATTTATACCATGTACCAGATGAACGCTCTATGGTTTACTTCCAAGATTGTGCGACAAGTAACAGCTTCGCTTAGAAAATATTGGACAGTTTGAGTATAAAAGTTTTAATGAGGGCTTTTTTAAACGCAATGAGAAAAAAGGCCTGAATAAATTCAGGCCCTTACCAAGGTTAAGATATCTTCGGAGCCAAAGAACCGTCTTGGTACTGTGCAAACATTGAATCAAGACTTTGAGCCTTAATCTTATCAGCACGACCAGCTGTTCCGAACGCTTCGTATCGAGCAACTACAATTTCTTTCATCGCACTTACAGTTTCTTTTAGATACTTTCTAGGGTCGAATTCTGCTGGATTCTGTGCCATAAAGCGACGCACAGCACCAGTAGAAGCCAGACGTAGATCGGTATCAATATTTACCTTACGAACGCCATATTTTATGCCCTCTACAATCTGCTCTACAGGGACACCATAGGTTTCAGGAATTTCGCCGCCGTACTCGTTAATAACAGCAAGCCATTCTTGAGGTACAGAGGATGAACCATGCATTACCAGGTGCGTACCAGGAATACGTTCATTTATCGCTTTAATACGGTCAATAGCCAAAATATCACCAGTAGGTGGACGCGTGAACTTATACGCGCCATGGCTTGTACCACATGCAATCGCTAACGCATCAACACCAGTTTGCTTAACAAAATCTGCTGCCTCTTCTGGATCAGTTAACATCTGATCGTGACTAAGTGTACCTTCAGCACCAACACCATCTTCTTCACCTGCCTGGCCAGTTTCTAAAGACCCCAAACAGCCAAGCTCACCTTCAACAGAAACACCGCAAGCATGCGCCATTTCAACAGTGCGCTTTGTGACGTCAACGTTATATTCGTAGCTGGAAGGTGTTTTGCCATCGTCCATCAGCGAACCATCCATCATCACTGAAGAAAACCCAAGTTGAATCGAGCGCTGGCAAACTGCTGGAGAAGTACCGTGGTCCTGATGCATACAAACAGGAATGTGCGGGAATTCTTCGATAGCCGCCAAAATAAGATGACGCAAAAAAGGTGCTCCGGCATATTTACGAGCACCGGCTGAAGCCTGCACTATCACAGGACTATTTGTTTGATCAGCTGCTTCCATAATAGCGCGCATCTGCTCAAGGTTATTTACGTTAAACGCTGGAACTCCGTAGTCATACTCTGCAGCATGATCAAGTAGTTGTCGCATACTAATTAATGCCATGATTATCTCCGGTTAAAACATGGATTGAATTTATGAGCTTGCGCGCTCTATTAACATTGCTACTGCAGGTAAAGTCTTACCTTCTACAAATTCTAAAAAGGCACCGCCACCCGTAGAAATATACGAAACCTTATCTGCGATTTCATACTTATCGACAGCAGCCAAGGTGTCGCCACCACCTGCTATTGAGAATGCATCACTATCAGCGATGGCTAATGATAGCGCTTTAGTGCCCGCACCAAACTGGTCGAACTCAAACACGCCTACTGGCCCATTCCAAATTATCGTACCCGCACTTTTCAGTATTTCCGCCAAGCTCTCAGAGGTTGCCGGGCCGATATCAAAAATCATATCGCCTTCATCTACCTCATCAGAATTTTTCGTTGTCGCAACTGCAGACTCTGAAAACTCACTACCAACCACGACGTCTGTAGGCAATGGGATATGAGTCTTTTCGCTAAGAGCTTTAGCCTTGGGAATTAAATCTTCCTCACACAAAGACTTACCAACAGCCTTGCCATCAGCAGCTAAAAAGGTATTAGCAATACCGCCACCGACAATTAGCTGGTCAACAATATCAGAAAGTGACTCAAGCACTGTTAATTTAGTGGAGACTTTGGAACCACCAACAATAGCAACTAAAGGTCGCTTAGGTTCTTTTAATGCTTTTCCTAAAGCATCCAGTTCAGCAGCAAGCAAAGGGCCTGCGCAGGCAACAGGGGCAAATTTGCCGACACCATGCGTAGATGCTTGTGCGCGATGAGCGGTTCCGAAAGCATCCATCACATAAATATCACAAAGCTTTGCATAGGCCTTTGACAAAGCCTCATCATCTTTCTTTTCACCAACGTTAAATCTAACATTTTCAAATAACACAACGTCGCCGTCATTCAGACCGTCTGTATCCTGCCAATCTTTTAGTACTGGAATATCTTTACCGAGCAGATCGGACATATGACTAGCAACGGGCGCCAGTGAAAAAGCCTCATCATACTCACCCTCAGTTGGTCGACCCAAATGAGACATAAGCATTACTTTAGCGCCGGCTTCCATAGCATGCTTGATTGTAGGCAATGACGCTCGAATACGTGCATCACTCGTTACCTTTCCATCTTTAACTGGAACATTCAAATCTTCGCGAATCAAAACCCTCTTTCCTTTAAGGTCGAGATCCATCATTTTAAGAACAGACATATAATCTCCCATATAACATTGCGGCCCTGCAAAAAGTCACTTTGCAAGCCAATATCTAGCAACATCGAGCATACGGTTTGCGTATGCCCATTCATTATCAAACCAAGTCAAAACCTTGATCAAACGTCCGCCACTCACTCTTGTCTGACTACCATCAACAATTGTTGAGTGAGTATCACCAACAAAATCACTCGACGCTAACGGCTCTTCGGTGTAGTGGAAAATACCAAATTTATCGGCACCAGCCTTTTCGGCTAACAATGCGTTCACATCATTAGTATTAACGGCCATATCTACATACAACGATAACTCTATCGCTGAAACATTAATCGTAGGGACTCGCATAGCAGTCGCAGTTAATTTACCTTTCAAGTCAGGCAAAATACGCTCAACACCTTTCGCCAAACCTGTGTCGACGGGAACCACATTGTTCATCGAGCTTCGAGTACGCCTAAGATCCTGATGATGATAGGCATCGATCGTTGGCTGATCATTCATAGCGGAGTGAATAGTGGTAAGCGAACCAGCTACAATACCGAAGCGTTCATCTATAGCACTCAATACTGGCACAACAGCATTACTAGTACATGACGCACACGAGGCGATTATGTCGCCACTATCTAAGCCAAAATGATTTACACCATAGATCACTGTCTTATCGAAGCTTTCATCACCTGGTTGAGAAACAAGCACGCGCCCGGCACCAGACTCCAAATGACCGGAAACCTGCTTAAGAGAACTAAAGCGACCAGTACACTCCATGACTAAATCTATACCCAGATCCTCCCAAGGAAGCATGCTAGGTTGCGAAAAACGTGTTAAGGCAATTAGGTCGTTCCCGACAACCATCTTCGAGTCACCCTGGACATCAACTGAAAGCGGGAATCTACCAAATGTCGTGTCGTACCGGGTCAAATAAGCAATCGTATCAGCATCTGCAAGCTCATTAATAGCGACAAACTTTATCGAATCGTCACCAACAGAACGGCCTTTCGACCGTTCATAGCTAGCACGCAACAAAGACTGCCCAATACGACCATAGCCATTAATTGCGACACGATAAGTCATTCAGAGCGTCCGATACCTTCAAGGCTCACTATAAGGTCGTGCATTTATAGCAAATCTTCGGCAACATTTAGGATGTTATCAACAGTGAAGCCGAACTCCTCAAACAACTGTCCTGCAGGTGCAGACTCGCCAAAACTATTCATGCCGATCACTCGTCCGTCAATACCCACATACTTGTACCAGTAATCGGCGATCGCTGCCTCAATAGCAATACGCGCAGGAACCTCAAGAGGTAAAACAGACAGGCGATATTCGATATCTTGCTGATCAAAAACATCAGTACAAGGCATAGAAACAACTCGGACATTAACTTCACGCTTAGTAAGTTCGTCTGCAGCAGCAACTGCCAATCCTACTTCAGAACCTGTAGCGATCAGAATCAAATCTGGCAAGCCTTCACAGTCTTTCAAGATGTAACCACCACGCTCAATATTTGCAACTTGCTCTTTACTTCGCTCTTGGTGAACTAGGTTTTGCCGCGAGAAAATCAATGAAGATGGGCCATCGGCACGCTCAAGGGAATGCTTCCACGACACGGCTGACTCAACCGTATCACAAGGCCTCCAGCAGTTCATGTTAGGCGTTAGACGCAAACTTGAAATCTGCTCGACCGGCTGATGAGTTGGGCCATCTTCGCCCAGACCAATAGAATCATGTGTAAATACATAGATAGCACGCTGCTTCATGAGTGCAGACATACGTACAGCATTGCGTGCGTATTCCATAAAGATTAAGAAAGTAGCACCGTAAGGAACAAATCCGCCGTGTAAGGCGATGCCATTCATAATCGCAGCCATACCGAATTCACGAACGCCGTAATAAATATAGTTACCGGCCGCATCATTAGCTTCCAAGCCCTTACAGCCACTCCATAAAGTCAGGTTAGACGCAGCAAGATCAGCAGAGCCCCCCATTAATTCAGGAAGCATTGGACCAAACTGGTTCAAGGAATTCTGCGATGCCTTTCGGCTGGCAATCGTTGCACCATCTTCTTGCAACTGATTAATGTATTGATCTGCTTGTTTAGCAAAATCTTCTGGAAGCTCACCAGCTAAACGACGATTGAATTCGCTAGCAAGTTCTGGATATACCTCTGCGTATGCATCAAAACGAGCAGACCAATCTTTCTCAGCCTTGGAACCCGCTTCACGAGCATTCCAGCCATTATATATATCTTCGGGAAT
>NZ_LWGJ01001582.1:0-518 GCF_001635845.1 Oleiphilus sp. HI0132
ATGAGGCTTCTAGGTGAATACTTGATAGGTGTTCTAGAAAACGTAAATGAATCCAACGCCGACCTCAGCTTCATAGTTGTTGCGTGCGATTGGGCTATCCGCAATGTCACTACTATAACGCTCATAAACCGCCTCGCCGAAAACCTGCCAATTCTCATTTACATAATGGCGATAATTGTAATTAAATCCAAACGAGCGAAATCCTCCACTCAGGTCGGTCTCATTCAGTCCCGATGCAACTGACTGCTCTGCATCTATACCAAAATCTTTATTGACATAATCACTATCGTGAAATACCAAAGCGATGGCAATTTCATGGCCGGTTCCGTCGTTCTGACCACCGAAGCGGTGCCCCACGCCAAAAAGACCAAGACTTCCGTTTTCACCGGTCACCACTCGAGCATCCAGCCAATAACGCCAGTCGGTATCGAAAGCATGGCGTGCTTGCAAAACTAGTTCAGTTCCCTCATCTCCTTCACCGAGACCATCCAAACGACCGTCATCAGAGTCACTTTCTT
>NZ_LWGJ01001583.1:0-1011 GCF_001635845.1 Oleiphilus sp. HI0132
TCCGAACTCGGCTTACAGCAGTTTTGTTGAAAATATCCTGAGGCATATTGGAACGGGTTTAAATTTGCCCTTCGAATTGCTGATGAAGGATTTCTCAAAAACGAATTATTCGTCAGCTCGTGCAGCACTCATGGAAGCCTGGCGGTATTTCATCGGCCGACGTCATTGGCTGGCAACCTATTGGGCGAAGCCCGTTTACGAGCTATGGCTTGAGGAAGCAGTCAACAAAGGCTTGATCGAAGCACCAGGCTTTTATCAAAACAAAGCTTTGTGGTGTCGATGTAAATGGATTGGTCCTGGTCGGGGTTGGATCGACCCTGTTAAGGAAGCCAAAGCATCAAAAATTCGCTTGGAAACCGGCCTTTCGACGCTGGAAGATGAATGCGCTACCCAAGGTTTAGATTGGGAAGAAGTGCTCGAGCAACGAGCAAGGGAACAAGCCAAGATGCGAGAACTGGGTTTAAACACGGAGAAGTCTCAATACGTTTCTCCAACTGCAGAGGATAGTCAATGACAAAATTGCAGGATAGAAATTTTGCACAGCCGAAGGCTGCCCGTCAGGGTGCAGCACAGGGAGGTGCTGCATGAAATTTTGGAATCATGCAGCCGGTGAACCCTGGGCCATTACCGAGACTGCTCTTGATAACATATTAACGATTGCATCACGCCAAAACGAATCTATCGAGGCGGTGTCTGCGAAGCTTGGGCGGGAGTTAGATAATACTTATGTTACCGAGGTTCGAGAAGGAGTCGCTGTTATTCCAGTTGTTGGCCCGCTGTTTCGCTATGCAAACTTATTCACCGCCGTTAGTGGTGCTTCGAGCTATGAGATTTTGGCTAAGGATTTTAATTCAGCCCTAGAAAATCCGGATGTGTATAGCATTGTCTTAGATATCGACTCGCCGGGAGGCGAAGTCAATGGCTGTGCTGAATTTGCCAACATGATCTATGAGTCGAGAGGTGCGAAACCCATCATCGCTTACGCATCGGGTGATGCTGCGTCGGGTGCTT
>NZ_LWGJ01001584.1:0-911 GCF_001635845.1 Oleiphilus sp. HI0132
GGAGAAGGAATAAGAGCTGGCTTAGCAAATGCGTCGGCAACATGGAATCCGAGAAGTAACAACAAAGAATAAAGTGGTAACACCTTACCTAGTGATCTGAACATCATTAAAAACCCGATTTTGATTTATATGAACGAAGTGACATATATTGAAGAAAGCAAGTCTAACCGAATTCAGCAATCGATTCATCCATAAGCGAAGACCAATAAGCCAATCTGTATTAAAATTAACGCTTCAGCTAATACAGACTTCTAACGAACAAGAAGAGGTATAAACGAAATGAAGGAACTCAAAAACGGCTCTGTTGACAGCGCACAAACAGTTAAAGCAGGCTGTGGAATTCGCTACGACCCTGAACAGCTAGACGGAGATTGCGGCTTCGATTTTTCACAAGCTGAAAACATGAAGCCTGAGAAAGAAGCCCATATACCTAAGAGCCCGGAGCCAACACAGGACGACTAATCACAACAGGTGCACCAACCTCACTGTCGGATAAATGAGCCTTTAACTTTTCTGCAGCGCTCATGTCATCAACTGGTCCAACTCTGACACGATAGATATTAGCCCCTTCAGCCTTCCCTACAAACGCAGAGTGAGCCAAGCCCATTCTCTGTAGACGCTGGAGAAGGTTATTAGCCGAAGCCTGATTAGATAGCGCCGCCACTTGAACAAAATAGGCTAAGCGGTCTTTGCTTTCTTTTACCCCCGAAGCCTCCTCACCACTCACTGTTGGTTTTGGTACAACGATTGATTCTAGTAAAAGCCTGGCAGTTCCTTTGTTGTGGTAATCCAGCTTCTTGGCTGCGGCATAAGATAGATCTAATATTCTACCTTCATGAAATGGCCCACGGTCATTAACTCTAACCACAACCGACCTTTGATTTTCGAGATTTGTCACCTTCAAATAGGCA
>NZ_LWGJ01001585.1:0-1104 GCF_001635845.1 Oleiphilus sp. HI0132
AATTATGTCTATCAGTGAGAGGCAGTTCATAGCGCATTTTTTAGCCAAGCCACTTATTTCAAATTCAGAACATCTCGCATTTCATACAAGCCAGGCTTCTGACTCTGCAACCAGGCTGCAGCACGAACTGCACCCCGAGCGAAAGACATACGGCTAGACGCTTTGTGAGTAATCTCTACACGCTCACCTTCGCCCAAAAACATCACGGTGTGATCACCGACAACATCACCACCACGAACGGTCGCAAAACCAATAGTTTCTTTATCACGTGCACCGGTTTGACCTTCTCGCCCATAAACCGCAACCGAGCGTAAATCCCGATCCAAACCATCGGCCACCGCTTGCCCCATCGCCAGTGCAGTACCAGAAGGCGCGTCAACCTTATGTCGATGATGAGCTTCGTAAACCTCAACATCGTAGTCGTCACCCAAAATTTCAGCCGCTTTTTGAAGCAGGTTCAGGCAAACATTTACGCCTGTACTAAAGTTGGCAGCCTTACACATTGCCGCAGAAGACTGAGCCAATAACAACTCCTCCTCTTCTTCAACGGTAAAGCCAGTCGTTCCGATAACAATACCCTTACCATGCTCCGCACATAACTTAGCATTTGCCAAGGTCGCTACGGGCGCAGTGAAGTCAATCAAGACATCGAACTGACCAATCACTTCAGACAAGCTACCTGAGACAACAACACCGTTCGCACCCACACCTGCTAACTCTCCAGCATCCGTTCCGACAAGGGAACTTTCTGGGCGCTCAATGGCTGCCGTTAGCTCTGCTTCAGAAGATAGACCCACGGCCTCAATTAACATTTTACCCATTCGACCAGCTGCACCGGTCACTGCAATTCTTGTCACTTTGTTTTTCCTTATTTATAGGCGAATAAACCGGCCCAACTACCTCTACGTCATTCTCGCGCAGATTCTCGTCATTCCCGCGCAGACGGGAATCCATTGTTTTGAACCCACCTCAGGTGCTGGAAAATGCTAGATCATTCTAAATACCATGATTTCCCCGTCGATACCTACTAATTGGGTGTATCTAACTCCGCGAGACAATGGATTCCTGCCTGCGCAGGAATGACGGTGGTGGAGGCAATAATCT
>NZ_LWGJ01001586.1:0-1326 GCF_001635845.1 Oleiphilus sp. HI0132
GTTGGTGCAGACAGGATTGCAGCTAACGGAGATGTTGTAAACAAGATTGGCACCTACTCTTTGGCGATTCAGGCAAGGTACCATGGCGCAAAGGTAATGGTCGTTGCGCCTAGCAGTACGGTTGATATGGCATCGAAAAACGGTGCGTCTATAGAGATTGAAATGCGTGATTCCGATGAGCTTAAGTGTTTCAGTGGACAACAAGTTTCAGAGGCTAACGTACAGGCACTTAATCCGGTCTTCGATGTGACGCCCGCGAGCTTGGTCGATTATATCGTTACAGAGCGAGGCGTCATTGCTGGGCCGACCTTAGATAAGATGACCGATAAATTCTCGCTTTAATATGAAATGTTTCAGGAAAGGTGTTTAAAGATGTCTAATGAGCTATCCCTTGGCCATGTAGAGTCAGAAGTTGTTGCTTGGCTGGAGCGAGTGGTAATCGGCCTTAACTTGTGTCCGTTTGCTCGCAAACCCTACGAAGACGAACGTGTCCGAATCGCGATCGACACTGGGAGCTCTTATGACTCAATACTTGAACGCTTGTTGGCAGAGTTAAGGTTTCTAGATAATGATAGTAATCTGGCTATTGAAACGACTCTGCTTGTTATCCCAAATGGCTTGAGTGACTTTTATTCTTACTTAGCATGCCTGTCGGATGCGAATTCAATTTTGGTTTCAGAAGGTTACGAAGGTGTATTTCAGTTGGCAAGTTTTCACCCGGATTACCAGTTTGAAGGTACCGAACCGGATGATAAATCGAACTTAACAAATCGCGCTCCCTATCCGGTTTTTCACATAATTAGAGAGCAATCTTTGGAGTATGCGCTAGAAAGTTATGATAACCCTGAAAAAATTCCAGAGCGTAATGTTGAGCTAATGCAGTCAATGGAGGGGGAGCGGTTAAAAGCTTTATTTCCGTGGCTGAGTATTTAGTCGTCTAGGAGAACGAAAGCTGCGCACTACCTTTTGATTTCGCAAGCAGTAGCTTTTTGCTTGCTCTCTTCCAGGCAGAATTAAAGTCTTCATTAGGCAAAATATGTACAACTCCGACGCTGATGCTCGAATTTAGCCACTTTCCATCGCTTGACTTTATTTTGATGGCTTCGAAATCTCGCATTAACCTTTCAACGTAGAGCCTGGCTTGGGGGAGTGAGCAGTTGGATAGAAGTATAGTAAACTTCCCACCACCGACTCTTCCTGCCAGCCCTCTTCTATAGGCGAAGCTATTTTCCTTATCGATCAGCTTTGCGGCTAGGTTATCTCGACGTACTTTTGTTTGGAGCAATTGACCAAACTCGCTAAGCAATAGGTCGCCTGCGTGAAGGC
>NZ_LWGJ01001587.1:0-1827 GCF_001635845.1 Oleiphilus sp. HI0132
TTATAAAACTGGCCGCTTTTTATAGAGTCCTTAATTAAAAAAGGTAACCATGACCAACGAAATTATGTCTTTTGAAGACGGAGTTGAACAGGTTTCGCTTCGTGAATACACCGAGAAAGCTTATTTAGACTACTCAATGTACGTCATTCTTGATCGTGCATTGCCACATGTTGGGGACGGCTTGAAGCCTGTCCAGCGTAGAATCGTTTACGCTATGTCCGAATTGGGCTTGAAGGCGACAGCCAAGTACAAAAAGTCTGCTCGTACGGTGGGTGATGTCTTGGGTAAGTTTCACCCTCATGGAGACAGTGCTTGTTACGAGGCAATGGTCTTGATGGCGCAGCCCTTCAGTTATCGCTACCCCCTTATTGACGGACAAGGAAACTGGGGTTCTCCGGATGACCCGAAGTCTTTTGCTGCGATGCGATATACCGAGTCAAGGCTGGCTCCTTACGCAGATACACTTTTAGCTGAGTTAGGTCAGGGCACCGTAGAGTGGGCGCCAAACTTTGATGGCACCATGGATGAACCTAAAACTCTGCCAGCACGCTTACCTAATTTGCTATTAAACGGTACCACGGGTATTGCCGTGGGTATGGCAACTGATATTCCACCACATAACCTTAGGGAAGTGGCGAGTGCTTGTATTCGCTTACTTGATGACAGCAGTGTCAGCAATGAGCAGCTTGCTGAGAATGTTCTGGGGCCGGATTATCCTACTGGTGCCGAGATCGTGACGCCTCGTACTGAGTTATTGAATATCTACGAAACGGGCAGAGGCTCGATTCGTATGCGTGGAATTTACCACAAGGAAAACGGCGATATTGTGGTAAGTGAATTACCGCACCAGACTTCCGGGGCTAAAGTACTGGAGCAGATCGCTTCGCAAATGCAGGCGAAGAAGCTGCCAATGGTTGCCGACTTACGAGATGAGTCTGACCATGAAAACCCAACCCGTTTAGTAATTGTTCCACGTTCTAACCGCGTTGATATTGAATCTTTAATGGGTCACCTTTATTCAAGCACCGATTTGGAAAAAACCTATCGTGTTAACTTGAATATGATTGGTATCGATGGCCGCCCGGCAGTGAAAGGCCTGAAGGTTATTTTAACTGAGTGGCTTAGTTATCGAACAGATACCGTAACGCGTAGACTTAAATTTAGGCTCGATAAAGTCGAGAAGCGACTACACCTCTTGGATGGGCTATTGGTCGCCTTCCTGAATATCGATGAAGTAATCCATATCATTCGAACAGAAGATGAGCCAAAAGCTGTGTTAATGGCTCGCTTTAATCTGACTGAAGTTCAGGCAGACTATATTCTGGATACCAAGTTGAGACAGCTCGCTCGACTTGAAGAAATGAAGATTCGTGCCGAGCAGGAAGAACTTGAAAAAGAACGTAAAGAATTGAAGAAAATCCTAGGTTCTTCAGCTTTGATGAAGGCCTTGATTAAAGAAGAATTATTGGCGGATGCAGAAAAATACGGCGATGATCGTCGCTCCCCAATCGTTGAGCGGCAAGAAGCAAAAGCTTTCTCAGAAGCTGATTTGATTTCATCTGAACCCGTGACGGTTGTCTTGTCAGAGAAAGGTTGGGTGAGATCGGCTAAAGGTCATGATATTGATCCGGCAGGGCTGAATTATAAGTCGGGTGATGGCTACGCTTTATCGGCCAAAGGTAAGAGTCATCAAGGTGTCGTGTTTATTGATTCTACCGGGCGCTCTTATACCGTGCCGACACATAGCTTGCCGTCAGCAAGAGGCCAGGGAGAGCCCTTGACCGGTAAGATCAACCCGCCTTCGGGCGCAACGTTTAAAGCGGTCGT
>NZ_LWGJ01001588.1:0-797 GCF_001635845.1 Oleiphilus sp. HI0132
TTCCGGTCTTTTCAGCAAATGCTATCCATATTTCAGGGATCAATACCCCTTCTAAATCAAGACAAACTAATTCCACGACGCACTCCGTCTTTATAATAAAGGTTAATATCTTTCGATAGTGAAAATTCGAAGCGCTATTCTAACTAAAAGCTAGCGCCTTGCATAATGTAAAATCTTCGTTAGAATCGAGCTCATATTGCTAATACCACATTAGTATTAAAACAAAGCATATACAGAGACCAAATAATGTCGATTGACTTTAACGACCCCGCCACAATTACCGATGAAGCCGTTCAGCAGCTAAATGATGAGCTTTCAAGTAAATCACCTCGCGAAATTCTAAAATTTGCGGTGAACACCTTCGATAACATTGCAATTTCTTTCAGCGGCGCAGAAGATGTTGCCTTGATTGAGCTTTCTCATCGACTAACTGACGACCTTCAGGTTTTCTCGCTAGATACAGGCCGATTACATCCAGAAACTTACCGCTTTATTGAAAAGGTTCGCCAACACTATAACATCGACATTGAATTAATGACCCCCAATGCTGAGCGACTAGAGGCTTTTGTTAAGCAAAAAGGGCTATTCAGTTTTTTTGAAGACGGGCATAAAGAATGCTGTGGCATTCGTAAAGTAGAGCCTTTGAAAAGAAAGCTTGGTACCTTGAATGCGTGGGTTTCCGGCCAACGTAAAGATCAAAGCCCAAGCACTCGCTCTGAAGTTGCTGTTATTGAGATTGATCATGGCAACTCAAGCGACGAGCGTAAGTTAATCAAATTCAACCCGCTTGCGAATTG
>NZ_LWGJ01001589.1:0-1455 GCF_001635845.1 Oleiphilus sp. HI0132
CCATTATCTGATAGCGAGCGGCAATAAAAGGCGATACGCCAGAGAGTATTTGCCCCGTCATCATTCCAGGTAGCGAGACCAGACCGACGGCGAACATTGCATTGATATTTGGAATCATTGCCGTGTTGAAAGCCGTATTCCGTGCAGTTTCGTAAACATGGCCACTACGAAGTTCAGCCTGTAAACGTTCGCCAGCCAAACTAATGCTGGTCATTGAGGTTGCAAAAATCATCCCGGCTAGTGGAATCATATAACGTGGCAAGTACCAAGGGTCTAGCTGTAACACTAGCTGTGTGACCAGAGCAAGCATTAAACCGCCACCAATAAATACCGCAATCAGCGCTTTACTGAATAACTGAAAGCGTCCCTTTGTTGATAGTGCGTTGTTGCCAGTGCTATCTGACAGCGTGTTTAGAGATATCCAGCTCGATGCCAGCATCATCACTGATAGAACAGCCAAGGTGAGCAAGCTGCTTTCTGATTCGAAGATCATGATCAGCGCGTAGCCAATTAATAGCAGCTGGAGTAGCATGCGGATGATTGAGTAACAGGCTTTTCCGTATGCCAGCCCCCAATATCGCATTAGAGCAATCACAAAGAAAGTAGGGATAAAAGCGATGAGCAAGCGTTCAAAGGGAATGATTTCAATAGTCATCGGAAACTCGAAGTGATTGAAAGGACGGCGCGTATCATAACATGGAGCAGAGTAAAGCGATGGCACTTCAAGAATGATCTGGGTCATACAAAACCTGAAGAATACTCATAAAATGGTAAATAATACGGCGAAAAGTGGTATCTCCTGTTAAGCTTGAAAGCAATCATGACTTTACTTCGGAGAGTACGAGTGTTTTTTGAAAGCTCATCCAAGAAACTAGCTAAGCTTGAAATCAACATGGCCGCTGCAGAAAGCTATCAGGCTTGGTGCAGTGCGGCAGAAAAACATGACCTGGCTTCGGGTGCCAGCGAATGGAAAGAGCTTGAGCATACAAGCGAATATGACTACAAACAGATTCGTCATCGTCTAGAAGCTCTTCAGAGGCTTCGTCGAGACAACAATTATCATGGCTTACTGTTCGCTCTGAATGAAGGTATACATGGCAATATGGGGGGAATGGGTAAGCCTGTTCTCTATAACCATGCCAAGTATGGTACGAAGAAACTTATCGAAGAGTATGTCGATGAGATAGTTGAGTCCATAGAGCATATCGCAGAATTAGATGCCTCGCAGATCGATTATGAAGAGCGCCTAGACTTCTTTCATCGAGCCAGCCTTTGCTACGGCCGAACAGCGCTGATGCTCAGTGGCGGCGGTGCACTTGGACATTTCCACATTGGTGTTGTAAAAGCCTTGCTTCAGCAAAATCTTCTACCAAGTGTTATATCAGGCGCTAGTGCGGGCTCGGTCATTACAGCCATATTTGGTACGCATACAGATTTGGAGCTAAAAGAACTCAT
>NZ_LWGJ01001590.1:0-726 GCF_001635845.1 Oleiphilus sp. HI0132
AAAAATCATTTTTCATTCGCTCATAAGTAATCCGCTCATGAGCTGCGTGCATATCTACAACAATCAAACCACTACTATTCTGAGCGAGAATATAAATCCCATGAAGCTGAGCAATAGCAAAACCTAATGGGTGTTCACGCCCATCAACAGCTTCTTGCTGCTGACCAAGGTTCTGATCAGGGTGAAGGGCTTTATATTGAGATAGAACCTCCGAAACACCCTGGCCAGATGTTTGCAACATTGATGGCGAAGCACTTCCCACACCTTGGCCAGCGCCAGTCACCGCACTACTAACTCCCTGGACTCCCAAAGACATTGCTGACTGAGAACCATAACTCGGCGTAAAAGCACTAGCCTGAGCTTGAAGCGAAGTACTTGCCTGAATATTTGACAAGTCGCGATTCGGTGCCGAACCATCTTCAGGAGCGGCCAATTCTTCTGGTCGAATATCCGCAAGCGCCTTATGAAGACTTCTGAATATAAAATCGTGAACTAAGCGCCCATCCCTAAAACGAACCTCATGCTTGGTCGGATGAACATTGACATCAACCAGCGCAGGATCAAGCTCTAGATACAAAACAAAGGCAGGGTGACGCCCATGATATAAGACATCACGATAAGCCTGCTTTACAGCATGACTCACCAAACGATCCCTGATAACACGACCATTAACGTAAAAGTACTGCAAGTCAGCCTGACTTCTTGAGAAGGTTGGTTTAGCTACCC
>NZ_LWGJ01001591.1:0-1685 GCF_001635845.1 Oleiphilus sp. HI0132
CGTGGCGAGAAGAACTCCGGGCCGAGAAGCAGCGGAATTTTATTACATCGTTGATCGCTGTCCTTGTTGTTGCTGTCGTGCTCGTGTTTTTGTGGCAAGACTATGTTAGCTCCGAAATTGAAACTCAAAAGTCTCGAAATAATTATTTAAGCTCTTCAATGGCTGAGCTGGATAAGAAAATTAAAGAGATCAAAGAGCTGAAAAAAGAAAAGAAAGAGCTTTTGGATAGAATGAAGGTCATTCAGGACTTACAGGGAACACGCCCGGTTATCGTTCGTGTGATGGATGAGTTGGTGAGAACACTTCCAGATGGCCTTTATTATGAAAGCCTTGAGCGAAAAGAGGATCTCATAGAGATTACGGGTTTGGCTGAATCTAATAACCGTATTTCAGGTTTGATGCGAAACTTTGAAACATCAGTCTGGTTTTCTAACCCTAATCTGAAAGACGTGAGTGCGATTAAAGGTGATGACGGGACTCTAAATAGTTTTGATCTTAGTGTTAAGCAGGTGACCCCTGAGTTAGCTGAAGATCAGGAATCAAGTGAAAAGGGGACTAAATAGTGGGTTTTTCTGAATCTATGGAAAGCCTGAAAGGCTTTGATCCCAATGATATAGACTTTAATAATGCAGGCTCATGGCCTACACCTGTTAAAGCAATTGTATTAGTTGTTGTCTTTTTAGCGCTGCTTATAGGCGGTTATTTCTTTCTGATTCAGGATCAATATACCGAATTTGATAGAGTCGCTGCAGAAGAAGCAAGCTTGAAGCAGCAGTATGAAAGTAGAGCTTATAAAGTAGCAAATCTTGAGGCTTTTCGCTTACAGATGGAAGATATGAAAAAGTCTTTCGGTGTACTTCTTAAGCAGTTGCCTGCAAAAACAGAGGTTCCGGGCCTACTTGAAGATATTACCAATACCGGGCTAGGAAGCGGTTTGGAAATTGAATCCATTCAGTTGAAGCCAGAGGTTTCCAAAGAGTTCTATGTTGAATTACCAATGGAAATCGTGGTTGCGGGTACTTATCACGACATCGCATCTTTTGTGAGTGGTGTTGCAAGCTTGCCACGAATCGTGACTTTGCATGATATGAATATTTCCAAGACGCAGAGTAAGTCTAAAGGAAATAGTCAGGGGCGCAGCAGTCATAAGCTGCAAATGACTGTGCAAGCGAAGACATATCGTTATGGTACTGAGGCAGACAGAGAAAAAAGTAGGCAATCTAAGAAGAAGAAAGGGAGGAGAAGATAATGAATAAAATTTTCTTGTCTCTCGTGCTCGTATCAAGTGTTCTATTGAGTGGTTGTGGTACGAGTAGTGGCTTTGGTGATTTAGATCGCTTTATGGCAGAGGCTGATGCCAAGCCGCGTGGAAAAATAGAGGCTTTGCCTGAAGTACAAGTATATAGAGCATTTACATACAGTGCTGCGAATAGACGTTCACCTTTTTTGCCGCCTGAAGATGTTGTGGTAAGCGTGGTAGAGATACAAAAAGATCAAAGTAACGTTAAGCCGGATTTTGATCGAGTTCCTGAGGTTCTGGAGTCATACTCTCTAGGGCAGTTAAAAATGGTTGGTACGCTTCAGCGAAATGAACAAGATATTTTGTGGGCGCTGATTGCTGATGAGTTGCAGAGCGTACATATGGCCAAGGTTGGGCAGTATATGGGTAAAAACCATGGCCGAAT
>NZ_LWGJ01001592.1:0-24185 GCF_001635845.1 Oleiphilus sp. HI0132
TTTCGAAGACTTAAAATTGGTTCATCAGTTATCTGGCGGCAAGGTTGATCTGACAATAGGGAGTGCCTTGGATATTTTTGGGGGGGCGGGGCTTACACTTGATGAGTGCATCTCATGGAATGAAAATCGCTAGCTAGGTTTTGTTTTTCAAATGGGCCTTAATCAGAAAGTTTCTGGGGCTGACTGAACTCTCACAGAATGTCGATATTTGGCAATGATAGCCATTTTCCTCCAGAAACAAGCAGCGATCCAGTACCAGCCAGGTTTCCAACGCGCGCCTAAATAACATCCTTACCAGCTCTAGTTTTTCGTATTCTTGATACTTGGTTTGCCCCAGAGATTGGTAGTGTAAAAAGTCTATTGTTTGCGGCAGGTCAATATCTTTTAGCTGCGCACATTTTTTGCAAAAACGTTCGAAGCCTTCTTGAAGAATACGAATGCTGAGAGAGGGGCAAGGAAGGTATTGATCAGTATGTCTGATATCTTTTTGGAGCGTATCAAAGCCGAGTCGCCAAGCTTGTAGTTGTTTGCGCTTTCGGGTTTCAGCGGCCGATGCCGTATTACACTGTCTTGTCGCTAAACGCAAATCCTCATTGCTTAGGCTCAGTAGGGTAGTTCGGCCTACAAGTGATAGCGCCTGGTAGTTTTCAGAGCTATTGAAGCGGTGATAGCAGCATGGTGAGAAGGTCATTCTGTTAGAGTGACTTTCTACACCTTGCTTTAGCATATGTACATGCAGGCCACCGCAGGCATGCAAGGCAATTAGGTGATGGTTAGCTTCAAGCAGCTGAGACAGGTCATCATTCAATACATCACACTCTAGCGCCACAGTTTGATTGCTCAATTTTCTGGTGCGGGAAAGGATATTTGCCTGATTGACTAGCTGCGTATCAATCTCTAAACCGGTGACTTTTTGCTTGTATAGCTCTGATATTAATCGACCTAAATGCAACTTTCCGCAACACCATTCAATAAGCGGCGTTGTGGGTGGAGATTGGCTTTTGATAAAGGACTTTATCTGCGCTGCTTTTCTGCCAGGAATTCCTGTATCCCAAAATGCGGGTAGTTCTACTTCCTTTGTTGCTTTTGATGTCTCTGAAGCTGGAACGCTAATAAGTGAAAGGAGTTCAGACGCCACGGGGAAATAATTGGCTGCCGAGGCTAGTAAGTCCTGATCAGAAAGCTGAAGCGTATCAATATCATCTGAGCTAAGTGAACGTAACCAGGCTTGCAATTCGGGGTAATCATCCAAGCGAGAGTCAATACTAGAAAAAGCAGGCGGCTTCCAAAGATGCTCATAGCGTTTAAGGATTTGATCTAATTTCGTAAAACGAGCTTTCATCTGAATAAAAAGTTCTTAGGAGATCTTTAGATTATAAATTAGATATTCTATGACGAACGGATGCAAACACTTAAGCGCTTTTGTTTCGTTTGTTATCGAATTGTTACCCAGGTATGGAGCATGTGAGACGCTGGCCGATAAGGTTAATAAGGCTAGCGTAAGCGTCAGCTCAAGTTATCAGGCAAGCAAATTGCATCCAAACTTCATAAGCGTATAAAAGGCAAAAAACTGCCGAAAAATTGGCATTGAGAGGTGGATCATGGGTATTAATGCACAAGAACTCAATGATTATGTAATTCGTCCCGCACTCGCGGCTTTGGATGAACGCTCCCAATTTGCAGAACATTACTTATTGAAGCTAGCTTCTAAACGTTCCTCTTACGGTGAGCACTTGGTAGCCTCGAAGCAGTCTGATGGTTTAGGTATTTATGCGATTAGTCCTGAAAGTCACACCGCTTTATGGGATGAGTATTTAGCTTTTCAACCAGACCTGGCGAGTACCGTACGGGGTTTGGCTTCGCAAAGGGCATTTTTGGAAAACCCTCATGCTGAACTTGCAACCAATCTTGTTTATGCAAGCGCGATAGCCTGGTTGTTGACTCAGTACCGTAAGAATTGTGAGCAAGACCCGGTATCTGGATATGAGGATATTGCCTGATTTTCAAAGCAATTCTTAGAACGGCTTTACCTTGGCTATCTCTTCTTTCAAGCGTCGCTTATATTCATCCTGATCTTCGATATCTTTTAACTTTGCATAGATGGTTTGTAAGTCTTGTTTGTACTGTTTCATCTTCTTTACATCGTCGCTTAAGAAAATCGTATAAGCTTTCATTGAAAAGCCCAAGACCAGGATGAAAGGGAGCGATAGAAGTGAAATGGAATGTAGGGTCAGAACCACTAGCCACTTAAGCAAGCCAGAAACACTGTTCCTGTTATACAACGGTAAAGTGAGGGCGTTGGTCCAGACTGAATAGTTTTTTCGAAGAGCTTCAAGAGCTTTTTTGTGGCCGACCCAAGACGGTGTAAACATCGCAAGTAGATCATAGTCTTTGCCGTTATCGAGCCGAATACGCATATTGAAACCTTCAGAATATACAGAGGGAATTATAGTAAAGGTCTAGCAGGAATATGCCAAGTAATGAGGAACTATTTTATAGCTCCTGTGGTGCTTTGTTGAGGGGGGCTATTCGTGATTCGTTATACTGCTCTAAAGGAATTATTCGATATCCATCAGCTATTTGTAGTATCTTACTTCCCGCTGCCGATACTTTCTTTAAGCCTATAACAAACCCTACCAACAGACCTATACCGATGAGTACTAAGCCTATAATGGTGATAATTAACCAGCGATTGATACTGTCGACAATCGGCGTTACGGTTTCGTCCCGAACTGTTTTAAGTGACTGAGTTAGCAGCTCATTTGAAGGCTGTTGAGCCTTCTTAATGGTTTCGGGAAAGCTACCAGCTGCCCGATTGAGTTTGTTGGTCATGCTGTCTACTTTATCGGCCAAGTCATTAATCAAACGCAACTGCTCGGGAGAGAGATCCTGAAGATTTTCTGAAACCTCATCCAGGGCAAGAGATAGCTTTTCGCTAGCTTCTCGGAGAACTATGCCTGACTCCTTCAACTCCTTGATCTCAATATTAATAGAGACATATTTTCCAAGGTCTTCAGAGGGCTGTTCAGGTGAAGGCATCTCTATCGAATTTGCATAAAGCTTTGCGCTGATACTTAAGCTAAACAGTATTAGTATAAGGAGGGAGGTCGTAACGGCTTTCATTATAGGCTTGTCCTGTTATTGCTTTGGAAGGCGGATATTTACATCCACGGCATTACTAGGAAAGTGCAAATGTATCAAGCCAGTTTCCGGGTTGTTACGAGAAATAATCCAGCGCTGGCTGTCGACGCCTACTAAGGTTCCCGTTACGGGTACCTGTCGGTAGTCACTAGGTGCGATAACAACCTTACTGCCAATTCTATGGTCTGAGGTGTAACGCTTGTCTAGTTGCCGAGGTTGGGCTTCTCTCCCGATATCGATCGCCGTATCGATACTAATTTCATTGTCAGGAGAGTTGGTGAAAGCCTTCATTTTTTGGTACCAAGCCAACGCGGCTGTATTCTTGGAAATATCCTTTTTAAGGCCGACTTCCGTCAGAAACCAGAAACAATGATAAGCAGAGAAGTCTAGAATATTCGGTGTGTTACCACCGATAAACTCATTCGAGCTTAAGTTTTCTGATAGATAGCTTAGACCTTGCTTAATATGTTTGTTGGCTGATCTAGGGCTGCCGAGGGATACCGAGGCTTTGGCGCCCATTTCTATCCTGTCTTTCAAGAACAGAAGTAAATTCCATAAGCCTTTGTCTTTAGCAATACGTCGAAGTAATGATAAAGAGAATGCTTTATTTACACATGCAAAAAATAGCTTTGATTCAAGCCATTGTCTTTCAGTTAGAAGGCCTTGATTCAGAGCTTCGTTGGCTAACGATGGTTCGTCAGCGATAGCGGCGAGTTCATCAGCTATAAGGCTCGTATCACAAAAAATATCAGCTCCCACCTGTGCCACTGGTATTCTGTTATAACCTCCTGAAAGTAAGTCCAGTTTGCCTCGTGGCGGCGCTTCTGAGGTCAGACAGGAGGACCACTCTTGGTTGGTATAGCCAAGCATCGCTCTTATTTTTTCAGAGAAAGGAGACAGAGGGTAGTGGTGCAGTATTATGCTCATTGAAGATGTTCCAGAATAACAGGCTTAGTTGATATCCAGGCTATCTAAGCATAAAACTGTCTCGTGGTATAGTTCGCAATGCAAACTGCTGTATTTGGCTGTTGTGGCTAGGTGCTAGAACCAGGAGTGACGTATAGGCCGCTTCCGGAAAAACTGGCTCGATGACCTACATTGGTTAGCCTTAGTTTGTGTGATAAGGCTGCTACGTGTTTTGAGCAAGGTAATATGTTTTGAATATAAAGTGGTAATAAGCTCTGGATTGCTTTTTCTAATGAAAATCAGGTTAGTCGAAAGGCTGTTCTTGTTTCGTTGGAACTGAGAGTATGTGAATTATGTCGACTATCTATTCATGATATAAACGAATAACTCGAATATAGTTTGTGAATAAAATCCACTAATCTTTTAGGCTTGGACGGAATGTATGGTCGTTAATTTGACGAGGAGAGCGCTCTAAACTGTAGGGAGTAATAGGGGGTTAAGTCGTTAAGTAGAAGCACAAATAAAAACAGCCAGCTGACGCGAAGTCTAACTGACTGTATTTATTAGAATAATTGGTGGCTACACCGGGATTCGAACCTGGGACCCCATCATTATGAGTGATGTGCTCTAACCAACTGAGCTATGTAGCCAAAAGAGGCGCGTATTCTCTTGTTTTTACTGGAACTTGTCAAGCCAAAAATTTATAAAAAATACGCTTATATGCTATTGCTTAAACGTTGAAGCGGAAATGGATTACATCGCCATCTTGTACGATGTATTCTTTGCCTTCCAGACGCCATTTACCTGCGTCTTTGGCGCCGGCTTCACCGTTATTGTCGATAAAGTCATCATAGGCAATTACTTCGGCCCGAATGAAGCCTTTTTCGAAGTCTGTGTGAATCACTGCAGCGGCTTTAGGGGCAGGGTCGCCTTGCTTCATTGTCCAGGCGCGAACTTCTTTTACACCTGCAGTGAAGTAGGTTTGTAGACCAAGTAGCTCGTAGCCAGCTCTAATGACACGATCAAGGCCTGGCTCTTCCATGCCAAGGTCTGCTAAAAATTCATCGCGTTCTTCGTCATCCAGCTCAGCAATTTCTGCTTCTAGCTTATTACAGATCACGACGACTACAGCGTTTTCTTCTGCTGCGATTTCACGAACTTTATCTAGGTGAGGGTTGTCTTCAAAACCGTCTTCATCAACGTTGGCAATATACATTGTAGGCTTGATTGTAAGCAGGCAAAGCTCTTTGATAATTGCTAGTTCATCATCATTCAAACCAAGGCCGCGAACCGCTTTTGCTTCGTTCAAGTGAGGGAGTAGTTTATCCTCAAGTAGGCTCAGAGCATTCTTCGCATCTTTATCACCGCTCTTGGCTGTTCTGGTGAAACGCTTGATAGCCTTTTCTACGGTATCAAGGTCAGATAAAGCAAGCTCGGTATTAATTACATCAACGTCGGCTTGAGGGTTCACCTTGGCAGAAACGTGAACAACGTTTTCATCTTCGAAGCAGCGTACAACGTGAGCGATAGCGTCTGTTTCTCTAATATTAGCCAGGAACTGGTTACCGAGGCCTTCGCCTTTAGATGCGCCTTCTACTAGACCGGCAATATCAACAAACTCCATTGTAGTTTGGATAACCTTCGCTGGGCTGACAATGGCTGCAAGCTTGTCTAGGCGAGGGTCTGGCATGCCAACAACACCAGCGTTAGGTTCGATAGTACAGAAAGGAAAGTTTTCTGCGCCGATACCTGCTTTGGTAAGTGCGTTGAATAAGGTTGATTTGCCGACGTTAGGAAGGCCGACGATGCCGCAGTTAAAACCCATAATCTGAATCCCAGGCTGTAAAGTATAATTAGAAAAATTGGGCGCAAGTATACAGTAGGGTAGCGGGACAGTTAAGTATAAAAGATGAGCGCTTAGTGCTATTTTTTGTAATGCTGCTAAGGAATGCGAGTAATGGGCTTATTCTGCTTTAAAGCTATGGAGTTTTTGCATGGCCTTTTGCCAATCGCCACCAATGACTTCTTTCAGGTGCCTATCTGCTTCGTCGATACACGCAGAGAGTTGCTCGGCTTCTTTGGCTGTTGGTTTGCCAAGAACATGTCCGGTTACTTTGCTTGCATGGCCGGGGTGACCAATACCTAGACGCAAGCGCTTAAAGTTTTTGTTGCCGCCAAACTTCTCGATAATGTCTCGTAGGCCGTTGTTGCCTCCATGACCGCCGCCTTGTTTTAGCTTCATGGTGCCGCACGGGATATCGAGTTCGTCATGGGCGACGAGTACTTCTTCAGGGGAAATCTTAAAAAACTGGCAGATTGCCTGGACAGATTGTCCACTACGATTCATGAAGGTCGTCGGGAACAAGAGGTGTAGATCCTGGCCTTGAATATTAACTTTGGCATGAAGTCCGTGGAACTTCTTTTCTGGCTTAAGGTTTTGCTGATGTGCTTCAGCGATCTGGGCCAGAAAGATGGCGCCAGCATTATGGCGGGTGTTTTCGTATTCGGGGCCGGGATTACCCAGCCCCACAATCAGCTTGATTTGACTCATCGGAGCTTCTCTGACGCTATCAATTCATGCCGGATACAGAGAATTACTCTGCATCACCTTCTGCAGCTGCTTCACCAGCTTCGTCTTCAGCTTTACCCTTTGGAGTATGTACTGAACAAATTGGAAGATCGTGGTCAGCACCTTGCTGTAGTGCAGCAAGTGTAACGCCTTCAGGAAGTTTAAGGTCTGAAAGGTGAAGGATAGTTTCTGCTTCAACTTCAGTCATATCAACTTCGATGAACTCAGGCAAGTTACCAGGTAGGCAAATTACTTCAGCTTCAACCTGCTGGTGAGAGATCTTACCACCGCCCAACTTAACACCAACACAAGCGTCTTCGTTTGTGAAGTGAAGTGGAACGTGCACATGGATAGCTTTGTCCATATCAACACGCAGGAAGTCAGCGTGCATAACATCACCACGTGATGGGTGACGCTGAAGATCTTTCAGGATTGCTGGCTCTTCGTTGCCGTCTACACTGATTGTTAGAACGTGAGAGTAGAACGCTTCGTTTTCAAGCGATTTCTTGATCTCGTTTTCTTTCAGGCTAAGTGCGATAGGGTCTTTACCAGCGCCGTAAAGGATAGCTGGTACTAGGTTCTCAAGACGACGCAGGCGGCGGCTCGCACCTTTCCCCTGATCTGCTCGAGCTGTTGCGTTTACTACGAATGATGCTTCACTCATTTTTCTTTCCTCAAAGTTCACTAATATTCGCCCGCGACCAGACTAAATACCGTGAAGGTTAAAATAGAAAAAGCACCGAGGTGCTTTTTCCTGTACATCTATACCTGATTGAATCAGGTCTTAAGCGATTGTTTTAATTAATGTCTTAATCAAACAAGGCACTGATAGATTCTTCATTACTAATACGACGAATTGACTCTGCCAATAGGTCTGAAATTGTAAGCTGGCGGATTCTATCACAATTCATGGCTTTGTCACTAAGAGGAATTGTATCTGTGACGATCAACTCATCTAGTGATGACTTAGCAATGTTCTCGATAGCTGGGCCAGATAGCACGGGATGCGTAATGTAAGCGTAAACTTTCTTGGCGCCGTGTTCCTTTAGGGCGTCAGCAGCTTTACATAGGGTGCCAGCGGTATCGACCATGTCATCGATCAGTAGACAGGTTTTGTCTTCAACGTCACCGATAATGTGCATTACTTGAGAAACGTTAGCTTGAGGGCGTCGTTTGTCGATAATTGCCAGGTCAACATCACCAAGACGTTTTGCCATCGCGCGTGCACGAACAACACCGCCAACGTCTGGGCTAACAACCATAAAGTCGTCTTGAATGCGGCGTTGAATGTCATCAACAAGAACGGGGGTGCCGTAAATGTTATCTACCGGAATATCAAAGAAGCCCTGAATCTGGTCTGCGTGCAAGTCAACCGTTAATACTCGGTCAACGCCAGCGCCTGTGATCATGTCTGCTACCACTTTTGCGGTAATCGCAACACGTGTTGAGCGAACGCGTCGATCTTGGCGAGCGTAACCAAAATAAGGAACAACTGCAGTAATACGTGAGGCAGAAGCTCTACGTAGTGCATCAGTCATTACGATAAGCTCCATTAGGTTATCGTTGGTTGGTGCGCAGGTAGGCTGAATGATGAATACATCTTTACCACGTACATTTTCGTTGATTTCAACCGTGACTTCGCCGTCGCTAAATTTACCGACCTTAGCATTGCCCAGTGGTAGACGTAGTGCATCGACAACTTGTTGAGCCAGTTCGCGGTTGGCATTACCGGTAAATACCATCATTCTTGGCATGCGAGTTCAAGACCTCTTGAGTGTTTCGGCTTTCAGCTCTTTCAAGCAGTTTCCCGGGCTGAATAGTAAAAATACTAATACAGTAGTTTAGACCTCATCCGGAAGGTTTCTAGCTGTTTGCTTGATTGTTTTCTGAGCTGGGAAAATATGGCTGGGGTAGCAGGATTCGAACCTGCGCATGACGGGATCAAAACCCGTTGCCTTACCGCTTGGCGATACCCCAATAATCGTGTTGCTATTAACGAAGCGCTATCTTACGAATGGTCCCTTGCGAACCTTTTAGCTTCATCTAGCCTTTGAATTGCAGGAGAGAGATTGACTCCCTTGGCTATAAAGCCTTTGAATTTAGACTTAGCTTCATTCAAAACCTGTTTTGCTGTTGCCTCGTCTTTGACGATGCAGAAACAGCACGCTCCCGTTCCTGTAAGTCTAGCAATACCAAACTGGCTTAGCCACTGTATTGCCTCCTTGATTTGTGGGTATAGTTCTGAGATCAGTGCTTCGAAATCGTTGCGATACTCATCGCTAAGAAATTTCTCTGAACTGGTATCTAAACCATGTCCCTCAAGAGCGGGCGCTATTCTCTTCTTTGGCGTGTCTCTTGTCAACCTTTCATGCGAAAAAATTTTAGCCGTGTTGACGTGGCAATCGGGGGTCAATACAACGAACCATTCTTCGCTCATTGGAATTGGGCAGAGTTCATCTCCTATTCCTTCAGCCCAGGCGCTGCGGCCTTCAACAAAAACGGGCACATCGGCACCTATCTTTGCCGCTATTTTGGCTAATTGACATTCTTCGAGTTCAAGTCCCCATAGATGATTGAGCGCGATAAGTGTTGTTGCCGCGTTGGAACTTCCACCACCGAGCCCGCCGCCCATTGGTAGACTTTTTTCTAGATGAATCTTGGCGCCTAATAAGTGGCTACCTTTATCGAGTAGAATGCCTGCTTCTTTGAGTCTTTGTGCGGCGATAAAAATCAGGTTTTCTTCAGGAGGAATGTCGGCAATTTCCGGGGTGATTTCTATTTTTCCACTTTGATTGGCAGAAAAATGAAGCATGTCACCGCGGTCTAATAACTGAAAAACAGTTTGTAGCTCATGATAGCCTGGGTGCGATTGCTCAGGCCCTCGTCTGCCATTGATGTGCAAGAACAGGTTTAGCTTGGCTGGAGATGTCAGGCTTAAAGTCGGGTCCATTGTTTAATCGCTAGAATAATTCGCACCTTATCTCGTTCGAGCTTAATCTTTCCGGGCAGTGGAAGGCCGTCGATGAGGGTGTGTTTGCTGAAAGTTAAGTGCCAACCATTTTGTATTAGGCTGGCAGGGTAGCCCTGAGCGTCAAATTCTAACTCGTGTTGGCTGTCGGCAACAGGAATTCCTTTAACCCACCAGGGCAGTAATGAAATCGGAAGAGGAAACCCTAAAGCCTGATAGATCAAGAGATCTGGTTCATACGAGCTGACAGGCTGCTCACCGGCTTCGATAATCGTTAATAAATGAGGGTTTCCCTGTAGCTTGGATGCGCCAAGGCCGAAAAAGGTTGAGGAAAGGTCGATCACAAAGCTTGATTCAGCTTGGTGCCATTGATTGATTGCTACAGTAAGGGATTCTTCAGGTGTTCTTATGCCAATCTTGCCAATGAGTTTCCAGTTTCGGATGTTATCAATCTTTTGGGCGGTAAGAGGCCATTCAATTGGAGTTTCTCTTGATGTTTTGTGAGGTACGGTTTGTTGAAGGCTGGTGCATGCAGATAAAACGAGCGTCATTAGTATGAACAGCGCCCGGGTGAGGTGAGTGCTCGTTTTACTTGAAATGCCTAGAGCTATCATTACAAACTATTCTTTGGGCGCTTCGGGTGTTACTTGCTCGGTTTCGGGAGTTGAAGCTGAGCTGGTTTCTTTGTTAGTAGCTTGTTCATCTTCCGTGGGCGGATTCTCAATTATAATTAGTAATTCAGGGTCGAGTCTGTTGATGGTCTCAAGAAGTACTTCGTGTTCAGGATACTTCCGAAGAACATTGCTCCAAACATCTCGAGCCTCTGTTGTTTGATTTAGAGACCAAAGAACTTCACCCAAGTGTGCTGCGACTTCTCCATCCTGGAATTGTTGAAAGGCCTTGAACAAGAATACCAATGCTTCTTTATTTTGCTTAAGTCGATATAGTACCCAGCCCATGCTATCTAAAATGGCGGGGTTATTCGGCTTGAGCGCTAAAGCTTTTTGAATTAGTTCAAATGCTTCTTGAGTACGATCGGTTCGGTCGGCCAAGGTGTAGCCAAGTGCATTGATAGCAATCGCATTGTTCGGGTTCAGTTCTATTAGCTTTCTTAGATCTTGCTCCATTCCTGCCAAATCATCGTCTGCTTCTCGATTCATTGCTCGAGCGTAGAGTAGCTGGTCATCTTCGGGGAATGCTTGAATGGCGGCGTTGAGTGAGGCATTCATGCGGTCTGTTTCACCTGCACTAGATAGTAATTTAACTTCCAGTAGCCATAACTTAAGAGGGCTTGCTCCAGGTTTCTTTCTCAATTCAGCGAGTCTGTTTAGCATCTCGTCTTGCTGTTCGTTGTGAACCATTAGGAAACTTGAGCGCTCAAGAGATACTTCATAATGAACGCCAGCGCTTACTTTCTGGTAGAGATCGATAGCGTCATTGAAATTACCTTGGCTGTCAGCAATACGGGCTAAATAATAGTAGGCTTCATTAGCGTGTTGATTGGAGTCGATTAGCTGCTCGAAAGCTGCAGAAGCCTCTTCAACTTTTTTATTCTCTAGCATGACAATAGCGTGCGATAGTTTTAACCGCGATGCTTGGGGGTATTTAGTCAGTAGTGAATAGAATACCTCCTCGGCGTCATCGAGTTGTTTGTTTTCTATTAGCATTGTTGCATATAGACGACCAAGATTATGATTTGAGGGGAAATCGTCAAACTTGTCACCTGCATATTCAATAGCCTCTTCCAGTTGACCTTTATCATAGAGAACGTTGGCCTTGAGGACTGAGGCTGCTTCGAATTCTGGTGCGGCGTTTAGTATAGGCTCGATGATTTCAAGTGCCGCGTCGTATTCTTTCAAATTGCGTTGAGTGAGTGCGTAGCTATATCCAATCTCATGATTGTTAGGGTATTTTGCATATAAAGATTGATAAAGTAGGAGGATGGCTTCTTTATCTTCAAGAGGGAGGGCGCTTGAGCTGACTGCAAGGCCGTCTACTCGGGCATCACCGCCAAGCTCGATAATCTTTTCGATATGTTGCATGGCCTGTTCGTATTCGCGAGAAAGGGAATACTGATAGGTCAGAAGTTGATGTGCCGGAATGCTGTCTGGCTTTATATCAACCCAAAGGATTGCCATTTCCTTTATGGCCTCCATGTCTTTCATGTATTGAGCTGCATTTACAGCACGCTTAACAACACCTAAATCTCTTGTCATGCGCGCTTGTTGGATATAGTTAAGCAAGGTGATATTGAATTCTTGACGCTGGACAGCAACCTCTGCAACAAGCAGGTCGTAGAGCGTGTCTTTATTTAGGTCGAAATCTTGATACTCTGGAGATGTCTCAGATGAAAGCTTTTCACTACTTGCGGTGGTATCTGTCTCAGATTGCTTTGCTTTCATTAGGCTAGAGCAGGCGCTGAGTGAGAAAAGTGATGAAATTAATATAAGTTTGAGTAGTGCTTTCAATCTGAATCTCTTTTAAATAATTGAGGCTTGACGAGTTTTATGATGACAGATGGGTTTAAGGTGTCAACTTACCGTTCGTATAGTTTGGCCATGTGCTAGGGTTCATTTGTTTGAACTACTTTTTGTCGTGCTGTCGAGGCTTTAATCATAAAATAAGTGGCTTCTAGCTCTAAGAACTTGCTCTGTGTCATTGGCTTTCTATGTATTCTATTTGTAGAATAGCCGCTTTAAATCAAATTGCTTGGTATACATGTCGTTTTTGGCGTTTGGAATTAATCATAAGACTGCAACTGTCGACGTTCGAGAGAAAGTTGCGTTTGATTTACAACGTCTCGATATCGCGTTGGAGTCAATCAAAAAACTGCCGAATGTTAATGAAGCGGTTATTTTATCGACATGTAACCGAACAGAAATATACTGTGCTGGCAATCATGCAATTGATGTTGCGATGTTGCAGACTTGGTTGGCTGACTATCATTGTGTTAATTCAGAAGACCTCGAAAACTGTAGCTTTGTCTATGATGGTAAAGATGTGGTTGTTCATTTAATGCGTGTTGCTGCTGGCTTGGACTCTCTTGTTCTGGGAGAGCCACAGATTTTAGGGCAGCTGAAATCAGCCTATGCTTCAGCACAAGAATATCAGGCTGTTCAAGGGAAACTAGGTCGGCTCTTTGAACATTGTTTCTCTGTCGCCAAGAAAGTACGCACTGATACGGCGATTGGTGAAAACCCAGTGTCGGTCGCCGCTGCTGCCGTCAATATGGCTCGCCAGCTCTTCTCAGATTTTTCAGACAATACTGCTTTACTTATCGGGGCGGGTAAAACCACTGAGTTAGTGGCTAGGCACCTGAAACAAAGTGGTATTAAAAAGATCATAATTGCAAATCGAACGCTGGCTCGTGCCCAGGATCTGTCGAGTCTGGTTGAAGGTGAGGCAGCTTTATTAGGTGATATTCCAGATTTATTAATCGATGCCGATATTGTGATTGCGTCGACGGCTAGCTCCTTGCCTATATTAGGCAAGGGGGCTGTAGAGAGAGCTTTAAAGCATCGTAAGCACCGACCTTTCTTTATGGTGGATATAGCGGTACCAAGAGATATTGAACCTCAGGTAGGAGAGTTATCTGATGTTTACCTTTATACCGTTGATGACTTAAAAGATGTTATTGATGAGAATGTAAAAAACCGAGAAGGCGCTGCTCAAGAAGCTGAGCGGATGATTCTTGAGGGAAGTGAATATTTTCTTAATCGTCAGCGTGTTTCTTCAGTTGGTGATAGTTTGAAACGCTTTAGATCACATGCAGAGACGCTTCAGCAGAAGGAATTAGAGCGCGCTCTAAATGCCTTGCGTGGAGGTGCGGACGCCGAACAGGTAATTACTCAATTATCTAGGGGCTTAACGAATAAACTAATTCACCATCCTACGATTAGTGTTAGACGAGCAGCTGAAGATGGCAAGAATGAAAAAGCAGATTGGTTGTTAGATTTGTTTGGTATCGAGTCATTAAGTGATTAGTTTCTGCATTATTATGTGTTGCGCTTAAATTTCCAGTTCGAACATATTCGTAAATCAAATATATAAGAATTTTAGCTATAAAAGATCCAAGGGAGTCTCTATGAGCGATATAGATATTGAGTACTTGCAGCAGTGGGTAGGAAAGCAAGAAACCAAAGAAGATGATATTAGTCTTTTTCAGGCGCAAGCTTTGGCTGCGGCACTTGATAACGAGACTCTACCCGAGAAAGGTGATGCCTTACCTCCATTTTGGGAGTGGATGTATTTTCTGCCAACGCCAAAAGCCAGTGCAACAGGTGTTGATGGGCACCCGGATAAAGGTGGCTTTTTACCCCCTGTACCACTTCCTCGCAGGATGTGGGCGGCCGGTGAGGTTGAGTGTCATAAGGCTTTGATTATTGGCCAGCCGGCCTCTCGATTATCGACGATTGAATCTGTTGAACTTAAAACGGGTAGTACCGGCGTGTTGGTTTTCGTTAATGTTCGCCATGATATTTCACAAGCGGGTGAGCTGTGTATCAGCCAGGTACAGAATATTGTTTACCGGGAGCAACCAACAGAAAGAGCTGAGTTGCCACCAGGCAAGCCTGCGCTTTCTGAAGCCGATTTTTCGCAAGAAATCACGCCAAACCCAGTGTTGCTATACCGCTACTCGGCGCTGACTTATAACGGCCATCGTATTCATTATGATCGCGACTACGCGGTAAACGAAGAGCTGTATCCTGCCTTGGTTGTTCATGGGCCATTGCTGGTGACTTTATTGTTAGAACTTAAACGTCATAATATTGCCGATAAATCTTTGAAAACCTTCAAGTTCCGAGCGGTTAGACCGACGTTTGATACCTCGGTGTTTACCGTGTCTGGTAAGCGGGATGGCGATGATTTATCCCTATGGTCTGCTGATAATGATGGTTTTACTTGTATGACAATTAAAGCAAGTTTGGCCTAAGGATTCGTGAGCGAGAATAAAATGAAGAAATTAGACTACCCAGGCTGGCGTACGGCCTTGTTTATCCCTGTGCACATTGAGAAATTCGTCGCCAAAGCGCATACGCGTGGTGCTGATGCTTATATTCTGGACTTGGAAGATAGTGTTCCGCTAGAGCAAAAAGCAGAAGCTCGAGAGTGTGTGGTCCCGGCTGCGAAAACGGTTAGCCAGGATGGTGCTGCTGCATTGGTAAGAATCAACCTTGATGAGCGCTTTGCCATGGGCGATGTTGTCGCGTCGGTCAGTGAGCATGTTAGCGCGATTGTAGTGCCAAAGGTTGAGTCTGCTGACCAGTTACGGAAGTTCGCCGCTAAGATTTCTAAATTGGAACAGGAGCGAAATATTCCTCAAGGGCATACAGCGATTATTGCAATGATTGAGTCGGTTGATGCTTTACCCAAACTGGATGAAATCGCCTCAGCAGACCCGCGTGTTGTGGCGATGACTTTAGGCTCTGAAGATTTCTCGGCGACAGCTGGCATGCAGCCACTTCCTCAAACCTTGTTGCTGCCAAATCAGATGCTGGCATTTGCTTGTCGTCGTGCCAACATTATGCCTTTGGGTTTTCCAGGTTCGATAGCTGACTACAGCGATATTGATGCATTTACTGAAACGGTTAAGTTTGCCAAGCAGCTAGGTTTTGTAGGAGCCTTCTGTATTCATCCTAAGCAAGTAGAAGTCATTAATGCAGTATTGACGCCTAGCGCGGAAGAGGTAGAACATGCTGAAGGTTTGCTTGCAGCATTTGAAGCAGGCTTGGCTGCAGGCAAGGGAGCTGTTGAATATAAAGGCAAGATGATTGATTTGCCGGTTGTAGAGCGGGCAAGAGAATTATTGAGAAATGCTAAAGCTTTAGCATAGCCGACCTCTTTACTAGTGAGGGCTTGCTTATAGTGAGCCTCTTTCTAATTACTTAAAATATTTTTGATAAACCGTCTGAGTATATCCGCTTTCTTGTAAGTGCTTTAATGCTTGTTGGAATTGATAAGCAGCGGAGCCTTTATGGGGACTGGTTTTTTGATTGTTAAAGCCTAAAGCGCTGTTTTTATCAAATCTGCTATTTTGTTGTTGCTTAAAGTGTTTTGAATTAATAGAGAAGGCCGCTTTTAACGAAGAGTATTCCTTCTCAATTGCATTTGGGTGAAGCCGAAGGCCAATGTCACTAAACTGCTTAATGCGGTTTCGTTTTAAGTAATAATCCAAGATATCTATATCATATACGTAGAAATTACCTCTACCTAGTTTCAGTGCCTGAATTGCTTTATCAATAGGCAACTTGCCCATTTTCTGAATGCTTACTTGAGGAGCACCTTTGGCATATTCAGCGGAGCTACCTCCTAAAGGGACAAGCAAAGTACCTTTCGCCTTCTTAAAGTCTTTTATTTCGAAGTCTGTAATGTCTGAGACTAAGGCTTGTTTCGATAGAAAGCCATTGTCCAGCCAATATAAAAACTGTGATCTTTTTTCTGAAAAACCAGACGAGGGATAGAAATCGATATCACCTTCTTTAAGGTGATGATAAACACGTTTTTTAGGTAACCTTACGATTTCAAGTGAGAGTCCTATCATCTCTGCTGCTTTAGAGAAAAGTTCTCGGTATGCACCGCTATTATCATTTTTGTTGCCGATATAGGGCGGTTTGCTGCCTTCTTTATAGCCAAGAATGATAGTAGATTTATTGTCGGGAGAGGTAAGCGAAGTTTTTTCTTGTGAATAGCTAAGAGAGGCTTGTAAAGAAAGAAGAAAGCTTAGAATGAATACCCATCTTGTTGGATGTTTCATTTGTGCCTCCTTTTAGTTAGCTGCTTTGAAGCTGAAACAATGCGAGTAGCTCACTACTCGCATTATAGGCTTATCTATACAGCGTCACTACCGGTTTCGCCAGTACGGATTCGAATCACTTGCTCAAGTGATGAAACAAATATCTTTCCGTCGCCGATCTTTCCAGTATTGGCTGCATTTGTCATCGCTTCGATAACTTTATCTAGCATATCTTCACTGATCGCTACTTCTAGTTTAACTTTTGGTAGAAAGTCTACAACGTACTCAGCGCCACGATACAACTCTGTATGACCTTTCTGGCGACCAAATCCTTTAACTTCAGTAACTGTTATACCCTGAACACCGATTTCTGATAGTGCTTCACGTACATCATCAAGTTTAAAAGGTTTGATTATCGCAGTAACAAGCTTCATTCTATTCTCCGTTATCTTAAAAAGACTCGTAATTGTTCTGTTACGAGTAGTTATATCTCACTATAGTTGTTTATTCATTGATGCCAAGCAACTCAACATCAAAAATTAGTACCGAGCCAGCCGGGATGGCGCCAGCAGCTCTATTTCCGTAGCCAAGTTCGCTCGGAATAAATAATCGGGTCTTCTCGCCAACCACCATAAGTTGCAGACCTTCAGTCCAGCCTTTGATAACTTGATTCAAGCCAAAAGAGATAGGTTGTCCGCGAGCTACGGAACTATCAAAGACAGTGCCATCAGTTAAGGTGCCATGATAATGAACTTTAACTTTATCGTTTGCAGTAGGGTGGGCTTCTCCCGTACCGGCTTGAAGTACCTTATATTGAAGACCCGACTCGGTTGTGACAACGCCTTCTTTGGTCATGTTTTGGGCAAGAAACTCACTGCCTAATTGTTGATTCTCAACGGCTAGCTTTTTGTTTTGATTAGTGCGGTGGACGATGAATGCTGCAAGTGCAACAACAAGTATGACAACAATGATTTTTAACACGGGTGATTTGCCTTTTATTAAATCGGTATTGGAATGAAATAGATTCTAAATGATTCCCTGATCAAGTGCACATGCCATTGCGCCACCTAATTCCGAGCAATGGCTCTCAAACTCTTTTTGGTAAGCGCCTTTTAGTAAAAGGGGCTCCTGTACCCATCGCCACTTAAGGCCAGTGGTAATGGTTTCGAGAGCACGAATTGTACCTGTGCCATCATGACCGGCTCTAATATACGCGGCACAGGGTAAGCCTTGTTTCGCTTCTAAGCATGGGTAATAGCAACGGTCGAAGAAATCTTTGAGGGCACCACTCATGTAGCCTAGATTCTCGGTAGTGCCGAGTATAATGGCGTCTGCACTTAGTACATCTTCTGCTTGTGTTTCAAAAGGAGTTTTCGACTTGAATTCAACTTGCTCAAGAGCTTGGCTGATGACACCCTGGCACAGAGCTTGTTGTAGGGCTTGTGTATTTTCAGACGGGCTGTGGGCGACCAAAAGGAGTTTTTTCATTTCGCTTTGCTTGAGATACAAAGCTTAGGGTAGGAGTGGATTACTCATACCCTAGCCCTGTCTATTGGGTTATGGGTATGCATTCTCTACTGCAGACATTGCAGCGTCGACATCGCAGCTATGTCCAAGTTCGTTAAGCACCGCGCCTAAAGAGCTAACGCAGTAATCAACGTTTTTACGATTACAGCCATTGCCCATTAAGCCGATTCGCCATGCTTTGCCAGCAAACTTACCTAGCCCTGCACCAAGTTCCAAGTCGTACTGGTTAAGTAGTGTTGATCTAACAGTCGCATCATCAATACCTTCTGGAATCTTCACTGCATTAAGTTGAGATAGGCGAATATCTTTAGGCACTAGCATTTCAATGCCGAGCGCTTCTAGACCAGCAACCAGTGCCTTATGGTGCAGCTCATGACGTTCCCAAGCGCTTTCCAAACCTTCTTCTTTAAGAATTAATAGCGATTCGTGTAGTGCATACAAACTGTTAACTGGCGCAGTATGGTGATAAGTACGCTTAGCACCTTCACCCCAATAGTCCATGACCAGGTTTAGATCGAGGAACCAGCTGTAGTTCTTAGAGCTTTTGGCTTTGATCTTTTCAATTGCTTTAGTGCTAAAACTGACCGGAGAGAGACCTGGGATACAAGATAAGCACTTTTGAGTGCCTGAATAAATTGCGTCTATGCCCCAGTCATCAACTTGAACATCAGAACCGCCTAAAGAGGTGACGGCATCAACGATTGAAAGACAGTTATGTTGTTGAGCTATTGCACATAAGGCTTTTGCATCAGAGCGAACACCGGTAGAGGTTTCAGCGTGAACAAAAGCGATCATTGAAATATCAGGATTTTCTGAAAGCTTCTGGTCTACTACTTCTGGCTCAACAGCTTCGCCCCACTCAAATTCGATGGCTTCAACCTGAGCACCTGCGCGAGTCGCGACTTCTTTCATGCGCATGCCAAATACGCCGTTAATGCAGACAAGAATTTTGTCACCCGGCTCAACCATATTCATAAAGCAGGTTTCCATACCAGATGAACCTGGTGCAGATACCGGAATCGTAAGTTCGTTTTTGGTTTGGAAAACGTACTGAAGAAGAGATTTTATCTCATTCATTAGCGATACAAAGCTAGGGTCCATATGACCGATGGTTTGCTGAGATAGTGCTTTAAGTACTCTTTCGGAAACATCTGACGGGCCAGGGCCCATTAAGATGCGGTTTGGAGCGTGAAATGATTGCATAGTTCGGGTGCTGCCTGTGTTACTGGTTAGTTCTGTATTATTTTATTAAAAATATGAAGATGCCAGTATAGACGCGAGAGTATGACAGGGCGATGTTTATGCAGCTAAAAAAGAAAAAATGTACAAACAATCACATTATCTGTGACTGGATGTACATTTTTTGCAGTGCTGTTTAGGTCAATAGAGCGGAAATTAGACTAGCGAGCGCGCTTCAAGCTGTTCTTGGTGAAGTCACTATCACTTAGCCCGGTAGAAAACTGAAAATTGCTCCAGATTAAGTCAGTGCTTTTACCTGTCTGGTGATTCTGCATCTTCATCACATTCGGGCGCCAGTATTGGTCAAGATATTGATTGTAATCACTAGAGTTGAGGGTCTTTAGTAGCGCTTTTTTACGGTCATAAAATTCAATTTTATGGACGCGGTATTCACTCTGGTCGATCCAGGCAATTTGGCTTGTGTAGCCAGAGTTTTTATCTGTTGGGAAGCGTTTAACAACAAAGCAGGTTTCTGTGCCACACGCTTCGTCTTTTAAGTACTCATAGCTATACTTTTCAACTTCTTGTGAGCTTAAGTCTTCGAAGGCAAACTCACTTCCCATGAATGGGCCAGACTTGTTTTTAGACGCGATTCGCTTAACACGCTTTAGTGCTGGTAGGAATAACCACTGATCATCCGCATCAACTTTGTGCGAGAACGTCAGTAAAGCAGTACCACGAACAGTTTTAGGCTCATCAAATATGGTTAAGCCTTTGTCACCATCATTTTCGACTTCGAGGGATTTTACGCGCAAAACACGAACACTTTCTTCACCACGTTTGTTGCGTAAGGTCATCGTCATGTCAGCAGTAGAGTCCTTCCAACCAGTGTTTCGCTTATCAGATTCAATGGCGATAGCTAAACCTTTTTCTTGAGGTGTTTCTGCAAAGGTGTTGCCTGAGAGGCTCAAGGCAGTAAAGCAGGATAATATCGCGATGGATTTCTTTACACCGCGAGCAGAAAGGTTAGATAGCATGGATATTGTCCTCGGTCTTGTTATCTTGTTAGTTGGCACTGCAGCAGCATCATTGAGAAACTATATGATGATGCTAGAAGCTAGCGCCTATTAGATACGAAAATGTCGATTAGTTAAACTGAAATCCCTTACTTCGTTTGGAACGGTACTTTCCATGAGTAGAAAGTAGCACTATCAGTTTGTTGAGTTACCTTTTTAGGTGACTTAGCCATTTAAGGGTGCTCTTTGATCTAGGATACCTTGATCATCGATTGTTAAATCTTGCTTAGCTTTTTTACGTTTACTTCCAACCAAAAACAGTAAAAGCGGTGGAAGGAAGAAAAAATCAACAAGTAAAGCGACAACGATGGTTACGGCCGTCATCAGTCCCATATCGGAGTTCATAGAGAAGTCGGATATAGCTAATACAGCAAAGTTCGCAAATAGAATAAATGTGGTGACCAACAGCGCAACGCCAACTGTACTAAAGGCATAGCGAATCGCATCCTCGGTAGATAGCTGATTCTCTCGCTTGGCACGTAAAAATTTACTTAAAAAGTGAACGGTGTAGTCGACGACGATCCCCAAGGTCATTCCGAATACAACAGATAGTCCAATACCGATTTGTGCAACGGTCATTCCCCAAACACCAAAAGCAACTAAGGCCGGAAGGAGATTGGGAAGTAGGCTAACAAAGCCGTAATATGCAGAGCGTAAACTGAAAGCCAACACAACAGAGATAATGATTAAAGCGATAAATGTACCTTGTAGCATGGAGCGAATGTTATTCTGACCAATATGAGCGAACATGATATCGCTACTTATCCCGTGGGAAAATTTAAGGCTAGGAATATTTTCGGAAAACCAGCTCTGAGCACGTTCTTCCAAAGCGAGAAGCTCCGAAGTAGATGTTTTCGCTAGATAGCCTGTTAAACGAGTCTTGGCTTTGTTGATGTCCACTTGATTGTTCAAGTCGAGTCCGTAAGGGAGTGACATTTCATAAAGTAATAAATACTGTGAGGCGAGCTCTGCATTATCAGGGAGTTTATATGCGCTAGGGTCATCACCATGCATATTTTTGTTCAGACGCTTCATGACATCAGTAAAGGTCGAGACGTGTTGAACTTCTGGTTGAAGCTTTAACCAGTTTGCTGCCTTTTCAAGGTTTGCCAAATACTCAGGCTCGTTGATTCCACCTTCTTCCTCGGCTTCAACAATAAAGGATATGTAGCCTAAGCCGGTGAGCCTTTCTCTGGTAAAATCAGCTGCCTGTCTTTGTCTCATTGGCTCGTCAAAATACTCGACCCATACGTCATTCAATTCGTTTTGAGGTAAGAAAGAAATGCTGCCAGCCATAATAACCATTGTGCCAATGAGTAGACGTTTAGAGTGTTTGATGACCCAGTTTGATAGCGTAACTGTCCAGCCGCCTTCTTTATGCTCGCGTGATTGAACTCGGAATGGCAGAAGCATAATGAGTGCAGGCAGTAGCAATACAGAGAATCCCCATGCACCAATTACGCCTAAGGCGACAATATTTCCTAAGTCCCGGAAGGGAGGGGAGTCGCTAAAGTTCAGAGACAAGAAACCAATTACGGTTGTGACACTGGTTAAAAAAACGGGTTGCTGATTGATACGTAAGCTTTCGATAACAGCCTGAGCCTTGGTTTTCCCTGACTGCATTTGCTGGAAGAAAGATGCCAGGATATGAATCGAATCGGCGATTGCTAGTGTCAGAATCATTGTTGGTGCATTGGCGGATGCGGTGGTGATATCCATACCCAGCCACGCAGAGATACCAAGCGCGAATAGGATTGAAGTAATAATGACAACTATGATGGAAAAGCTACCTGAGAAGACCGTAATGATGCTCCGGCTTGCAGCAAACATGTAGATCGCAATGCAGGTGATGGCGATCAAAAATGCTAAGGGGACGATATGCGATAAGTCATACATCGCCGCATCTTTGAAGGCATTGTCAAAGATGATTTGTCCGGTCACATATACAGTCAGGTCGGGATACTTTTGATTTAAATGAGCTTGAATCTCGTAGGCTGCAGCGGCTACTTCGGGTGTTTCTTTACTAGGATCCAGCCCAGGCATTTCCATAGAAACGTTGACGCCGGTAACATCGGCGTTAGCGGCGATGAGGCGCCCGGCAATTGAGGGCTCATTGAGTGCGACACTCTTTGCGTACGCAATTTCACTGCTCGATAAATTGCTTGCATCTGTAACCAGGTTGTCTACCAAAAGGTCATCGTCTTCTGCAATAGTGTGTTGGTAATTGGTAATAGAGTCCACGCGTATTGAGTAGGGAAGTTGCCAAGACATTTCGGTAAGCTCTTCAATGATGCTTAAAGTCTCTCGAGTAAATATATGGCCATCTTGGGGGGCGAGGACAAACATGACGTTGTCACTTTTTGTAAAGGTTGCCTGTAAATCTTCGAAGGCTTTTAGGTGGGGATTATCATCACTAAAATAAATCCGGTAGTCGGAGCTAAATTTTGTTTGCGGTAAACCTGTGGCGGCAAGAAATACCACAAGCAATGAGGCGAATACCACCAGTAAGCGAAACTTAACAAGAAAATGGCTTATGCGTTCAATCATAGCGTAACCTACCTAATGTTTCTATTGCCGCAGAATGCCTGTAGCGAGCATGATAACTATACTTAAAGGTTGTGACCGGCGGTCATGAATTTAGAATACTACGCTTTGAACAGTGTGAATACAATGAATAAAGATATTTGAAGCTAAGAATAACTTTTCTAAATATGGAAAAGTAATAATGCTAATGGCTTAATAATGGGATAATTGCTGTGACGGAAAATCTTCTTATAGGTCTTATAGTATTGGCTTGAGAAAAATAAGTTTCGATCCTTGAAACTTTAATAGTGGTCACTAAGTGCGAGGGCTAGCGACTAACAGAAAACGAGTAGAAAACTTTATATGTTGCGTACAAAGGTGATTATCTGGAACGTAGTACTATTCCATGGCTATTTCCTTTTGCAGACGCCCCCTCAAGCGAGTCAAACTCTTCATTTGATAGGGAGTTTGTCCAGGCAATTACTGCGTGGCAGGTGCCTGCTTCAAGCGCGCGTTTGCTTAATTCTATCGCCGATATAGATTCAGATGAGCGAAGAATCATAATTTCTTCCATTGCAAGCCCCTGGTGTTGTTCTTGCCACTTTTTGAGCAGTTGAATAGGCGGGTCAATCCAGGCAAGCCAGCGTTGTTCCTGATTTAACTGGCTCAGCATAGGAAGAACCATTTGAATGCAGTCAGCCTTATCTTTAGCGATGATAATTTCCGTGACATTTGCTGCGACATGCTCAGTCTGCTCGTTGCTTAGAGAGGCGCCAGAAGTTGAAGAACTTAAAGGTTGAGCAGGGTAAGTTAGCTGTACCGGGCTTTGGCCAAATTGGTTAATAGTATTTAGGTCGTCAAGATAGTCTGACTCATAAATAGATAGCTGCTTCATTGGATACCCTCCTTACGGATAACGCCTACGCCCAGACCTTCAATTACTACATCTTGTTCTCTCAGGTCGATCACGATGGGATCAAACTCTTCATTCTCGGCAATAAGCTCAACGATGTGTTTGTTTTTATTGAGACGTTTAACCGTTACTTCTTCGCCCACTCTGGCAACGACTATTTGCCCATTTCGAGCTGTTTCGGTTTTATGGACTGCAAGCAAATCTCCGTCGAGTATGCCGATATCCTTCATGCTTTCACCTCTTACGCGTAATAAGTAGTCAGCAGAAGGAGAGAAAAACTCTGGCGCAAGTGTGCAGTAGTCTTCGATATTTTCCTCACCTAAAATCGGGTTACCAGCAGCGACTTGACCAACAATCGGTAAACCCTCGGGAATATCGCTTTGCGGTAAGCGGATGCCACGGCTGGCTCCGGGGACAATCTCAATCGCGCCTTTCTTGGCTAGTGCCTTAATATGGTCTTCTGCTGCATTGGCAGAGCGAAAGCCAAGTGCCAAAGCTATTTCCGCACGAGTAGGTGGGTAACCTGTTTCATCAATATTTTGTTTGATGAGTTGCAATACTTCGCTTTGTCTCTTGGTGAGCTTTAGCATGCCGTGTAGTCCGTTAGGTTGAGTTAATGTTTATCTGTGTGAATAACCAGTACCTGTAAA
>NZ_LWGJ01001593.1:0-1327 GCF_001635845.1 Oleiphilus sp. HI0132
AAGGTTCTTTTACCGATGGCGGTTGATGTCACGGACGAGCTTCACGCATACCGTAAAGCGGGTGAGAATATCTTGTTTGAGGGTGCCCAGGGCTCCTTGCTAGATATTGACCACGGTACCTACCCATTTGTAACATCTTCAAATACGACCGCAGGTGGCACGGCGACCGGTAGTGGTTTCGGTCCTATGTACCTTGATTACGTACTGGGTATTACTAAAGCTTATACAACTCGAGTTGGTTCTGGTCCATTCCCAACAGAGTTGTTTAATGATCAAGGTCGTCATCTTGCCGAGAAAGGCCATGAGTTTGGTGCAACCACTGGTCGTCCACGTCGTTGTGGTTGGTTTGACGCGGTTGGTTTACGTCATGCTATTCAGATCAATTCGGTGTCTGGTATTTGTTTGACCAAACTTGATGTACTAGATGGTCTTGAAGAGATTCAGGTTTGTGTAGGTTATAAGACTAAAGCGGGTGAAGAATTAACACGCCCACCGCTTGATGGTCGAGGTTATGAAGATCTGGAACCTGTATTTGAGTCGCTACCTGGTTGGTCAGAAAGCACTTTAGGTGTGCAGAAACTAGAAGACCTTCCTGAAAATGCTCGAAGCTATATCAAGTACATTGAAGAGAAGATTGAAGCGCCTGTTGATATTATTTCAACCGGCCCTGATCGTGTTGAGACGATTGTGCTGAGACATCCTTTCGACTGATTTAGCTAATCAATACTTAAAAAGCCTGATTGCTTTATGCTTTCAGGCTTTTTTTATGAGCGAGTGTTTTGAGTTGAGAGTGACTACAAGCTATTTTTTATTTGCAATGAAAGTCGCACGCAAAGGGGCAGGGTAGCCTTCAAGCGTTTTGCTCTGGTCTGTTGGGTCTAGGAAGTCCTTTAAGGATTGGAACTTCATCCAGTCCGTGCTTCGCTGCTCTTCAGTTGAGGTGATGTTGCTCTCTACACAGCGAATATTAGTGAAACCGGCTCGCCTTAGCCATAAGCTCAGGGTTTCTTTAGTTGGTAGATACCAGACGTTTCGCATCATGGCGTAACGATCCTCTGGCATTAGACTATAGCCTAGCTCACCTTCACAAATGAGCGTTTCCAGCACCAGTTCGCCGCCCTGGCGCAAGGTCCCCTTGAGCTCCAATAGGTGATCGATAGGTGAGCGGCGATGGTAAAGCACGCCCATTGAGAAAGTTGTGTCAAAGGCCTCTAGCTGTGGTGTCACATCTTCCATTCGTACTGGGAGCAAATGGATGGGTGCTTGAGGGCCACAATATTTCTTTAGAGTCTCGAACTGTAGTAAGAATAAAAAGTTCGGGTCGATC
>NZ_LWGJ01001594.1:0-1126 GCF_001635845.1 Oleiphilus sp. HI0132
AACTTGATGCTGCGGTGATAACGACATTTTCACCCGGTTTGAGGCCTCCCGCTTCAATCAAGCCTCCCCAGGCAGTGAAGTAGGCCATCCAGATTGCGCCACAGTGTTCATCGGGTACCGAGTCAGGGCTCGGTATGAGCGATGCTTCGTTATAGGCTCCATATTCTGCCAGTGTGCCTTGTGAATGAACATCAAAGCTCATTGGGCATAGGGCCACTTTGTCACCTAGCTTAAAGTTACTTTTACCGTCAGCTGGTAATGCGTCAACAATCCCGGCGGCTTCGAAGCCTAACCTGCTTCCTGGGTTTGGCTTGATAAAGTAGCGGTTTTGACAGAATAGAAGGTCGCCTCGATTCAAACCAATGGAGCGTATTCTTACTCCTACCTGGCCTGGTAACGGGGCTGGTTGATCTTGTTCTATCAGTTCAAGGCTATCCAGGTTTGGTGGAGAGCTTATGCTTAGGGCTTTCATAGTTTGGCTGTTCACGCTAGAAGGGTCGTTAATTTGGTGCAATATTGAAGCTGATGTTGCTCAAAAAAGCTATAGGTTTTTAAAAGACATAAGCAGCTGAAATCACACCTGTAAGAAATAATTCACTAAACTAACACGCCGCCTTAAGAATGTTTGTTCAAACTGGGTTTACAGTAAAAGAATCTTAAGGGGAGTAGCAAGATGCTTGAAGCCGTTTATCAATCGAAGAAAATTTCCAAGGAGCAGCTTTCCGGGCAGATGCTTGGCGTATCAAACCTGATACTGGGAATGAGTGTTGCCATGCCGCGTCTACTTCTTAGCTGGCTAAGTGAATGCGCTGAACAAGAGCGAGTTGCGCCGTTTAATTTGTATTACATGCACGGCTCAGAACATCTACGTAATACGCTTCTTAAACCGTCTTTGTCGGGGAGGATCTCGCCCAGGCCATTATTCTTAAGCGCCTCAGACCGACAAGCGCTGGCTGAGTCAAAAGATGAAGCATGGATGCAGTTTGTACCGACTAATTTTCATCAGGTTGGACGTTTGCTGACTGCCCATATATCACCGGATTGTTTTATGGTGGCAGTCTCAAGTATGGATAAACACGGTTATTTTAGTCTGGGGACTAATGCCGACTATGGCGCGAGTGTCATT
>NZ_LWGJ01001595.1:0-690 GCF_001635845.1 Oleiphilus sp. HI0132
TGACTGATGATGCGACATCAACCTGGTGTAAAGCATCTTCTAGAAAATTTTGTAAACCCGCGCGGTGATCAATGTCATCTTCAATGATTAATATTCGGCGCATGTAGCCCTGCTTAAATTAGGTTTAGTTGCTTTATTGTGTGGACGAAGAATCATAACTTATTTTGACTTCATACCAAAGCTGGCACGCGAAAACTCAATATGGAGATGGAAGCTCTTTAACTCGTGAGAGAACTTTAGGGTTCCAGTGTTCAATGGCAGTTTCTAGCATTTGAGGGATAGATAAGCATTTTGATGATATCTCAATCCCCAACAGCCTAAAGATACAGCTCAAATTCTCTTTGGCTTGGAGAGAAGAGACGGCCTTCGCGTGGTTTTGTTTACTCAGCTTCTGACCTTTAGCAGATAGTACCGGGAAATGAGAGAATTCGGGAGGCTTATAGTCAAGCGCTTGATAGAGTGCCAATTGCATGGGAGTAGAGAAGAGTAGGTCGTAGCCTCTTACGACATGTGTAATATTCTGTCGGTGATCATCATTAACCACAGCTAGTTGATAAGCATAAAAGCTTTCTTTACGCTTAAGAACAAAATCATCATCTAGTTTATACGAGTGTTCACCTTGCATGCCGTCATGCCAATAATATAGTTCTTCGGTATTCCTAAACTTCTGAGCACAGTTTTGCTTATCGA
>NZ_LWGJ01001596.1:0-819 GCF_001635845.1 Oleiphilus sp. HI0132
ACATCACTTGCTTTCGGGTACTGTTCCAAGATGGCCTTAAGATCATCCCCAGGGAACGGATACAATTGCTCGATACGAATCACCGCAGTATCAGTAATTTCATTATGCTGTTGGAAATTCAACAGGTCATAATAAACCTTACCGCTACACATAATGACGCGTTTTATATTGCGAACATCATCAACATAGCTATCGCCAATAACTGTCTGGAATGTACCTGAGCTCAAATCATCAAGCGTTGAGGTAGCTTCTTTGTGACGAAGTAAACTCTTCGGCGTAATGGCGATCAGAGGCTTCCTCAAAGGTCGTTTAACCTGACGACGAAGCATATGGAACACCTGTGCTGGCGTAGTTGGCACACAAACCTGGATATTATGCTCAGCACACAACTGCAAGTAGCGTTCCAAGCGAGCGGAGGAGTGTTCAGGACCCTGACCTTCATAACCGTGAGGTAGTAGCATGGTTAGGCCACATAGGCGCCCCCACTTTAACTCACCACTGGTAATAAACTGGTCAATAACAACTTGTGCGCCGTTTGCGAAGTCACCAAACTGAGCTTCCCAAACTACGAGTGCACCAGGGTTGGTCGTTGCAAAACCATATTCAAAGGCAAGAACCGCCTCTTCCGATAACAAGGAGTCGATAATCTCGCACTTAGGCTGATCTTCTTTGATATTCTGCAAAGGCACATAAGTCGATCCATCTGTCTGGTTGTGTAAAACAACATGACGATGAGAGAAGGTACCGCGACCAACATCTTGACCTGAGATACGAATTTCATGACCTTCTGCTAGCAAACTAGCATAAGCCATTACCTCG
>NZ_LWGJ01001597.1:0-1095 GCF_001635845.1 Oleiphilus sp. HI0132
GTAACGCTATCTATGCGGGTGCGAGTGCGTTAATGGCTCAAGCTCTGGATACGGTCATTACCACCGTTGAAAATCCCACTGAAGAAAATCGCTTGATGCTGCCTTTGCTGATTTTTTCCTTGTTTGCAATGCGCGGGATAGGGGGGTTCTTGGGTGGATACTACATAGCTTATGTGGGGCAGAATATCGTTCACCGGTTACGCACCCAAGTGTTTGACCGGTATTTGAAACTGCCCAGTTACTACTTTGACTCAAACGCATCGGGACATTTGATTTCTCGAATTACCTTCAACGTTCAACAAGTCTCTTCAGCTGCAACTGATGCAATAACGGTGATTGTACGGGAGGGCTTGACTGTGATCGGCCTTTTTATTGTGATGATCAATGCTAACTGGAAATTGACCTTAATCTTTTTGGCAATTGGTCCAATGATTGGTGCCTTAGTAAGTTATGTGAGTAAGCGCTTTCGTAAGTTAAGTAAACGTATTATGGCATCAGTGGGTGATGTCACGCATGTAACCTCGGAGGTCGTATCGGGATACCGAGTGGTGCGCATATTTGGTGGGGAGAACTATGAGTCAAACCGCTTTAATCAGGCTAGTGAATATAACTTAAAGCAAGCTTTGAAGCTTGAAATGACTAAAGCTATCAGTACACCGGTTATTCAGTCTCTAGTCGCATTAGCGATCGCGGTTTTGGTTTGGTTAGCGCTCGCTCCAGATGTCCGTGGCGATATGACTGCCGGGAGCTTCGTGGTGATCATTGCCGCGGCAGCGACCATGGCAAAACCTATTCGTCAGTTAACTCAGGTAAATGAAAAGATTCAGCGAGGCTTGGCTGCCGCTAAGGACTTGTTTGCAGTGATTGATGCCGAACCTGAGAAAGATCAAGGAAGCTTCGAAAGTGCCAGAGTACAAGGTGCGATTGAGATTAGTGATCTTAACTTCGCTTACGAAGGAAGTAATAAAGCGATCCTGAAGAATATTGATTTATCGATCAAGCCTGGTGAAACCGTTGCTTTGGTCGGCCGCTCCGGTAGTGGTAAGTCGACACTGGCGAACCTGATTCCACGCTTTTACGAAGCCCAATCTGGCA
>NZ_LWGJ01001598.1:0-1180 GCF_001635845.1 Oleiphilus sp. HI0132
GATATGGCAATTAATGGCACTGGTATCTTCTTTGAAGAGCCTTTCCAGCATGCGTGCAAATGCCCCCAAAAAGGGAATAAAGAGGCAAATACCAATTACATTAAAGGTACTGTGGAAGGCGACCAAACCAAGTAAAGGGTCTTCGACTTGGTAGACATCATTGATAATTTTCAACAGCAAAGGCAAACATAGGAGTGCCAATAAATCGGTGATCAGGTTGAAAAAGAAGTGCGCTGCTGCCACCTGCCTTTTAATTGGCGTTCCTTTTAAGGCACCGAGCATAACAGTGCCGGTGGTTCCTAGGTCTGCACCGATCACTAATGCCGCCGCTTGATCTAATCCAATTATTTGAGCATTAAGTGCACTCAAGGTGATCATCATTGTCGCGGAGCTGGATTGAATGATGGCCGTGAAGATAACGCCCACTAGAAAAAAAACAAAAATTCCATACTCTTTGAATATAGAGACATCGAAGCTTTGCGAAAAAGCCTCAATGCTATCTTTCATCAGCACCAAGCCCATCAGCAACAGCCCTAAGCCCATTAATAGGCGACTCATGTGACGGAGCTTTTTATCATCACCAAAGCTAACTAAACCTAAACACCCCAGACCCAGCATCGGTAGATAGAAAGCAGACAAACTGAGCTTAAAGCCCAAGGTTGCAACGATCCAGCCGGTAAACGTTGTTCCCAGATTAGACCCTAGAATGATCCCCAGCGCATTGCGCATATCGAGAATACCGGCCCCGACAAAGGCCAGCGTCATTAAGCCAACAACCGAACTGCTCTGCAGAATGGCTGTTGCGACCGTCCCACCTAGTATCGACTTTAAAGGATGAGTTGTATGCTTGCGCAGCATGACTTTCAAGGAACGACTGCTTAAAGCCTTCAAGGCCTTCTCTAGTTGATCAATACCAAATAGAAATACCCCGATTCCTGAAATAAACTCTAGTAACTGAAATTGCTCCATATCCAACCTTAATTATTGACCGAGACTATTTACTAATTCAGTTCAAATTCCTGACCAGGCTCCGGTACACAAGCTTTCAAACCCAACTGCTCTTTTATCTTCATACGCATTGAGTCAGAGGCACTACGCTCACCATGGGTAACGAACACTTGCTTGGGGGAGATCTTTGACGCACGCAACCAGTCAATAATTTCTTGATAGTCGCCGTGGG
>NZ_LWGJ01001599.1:0-861 GCF_001635845.1 Oleiphilus sp. HI0132
AAGGTCTGACACTGCCATTGGTAAGTTATGGCGGTAGTAGCCTGATTGTGAGTTGTATGTGCATAGGTGTTTTGTTAAGAATTCACCGTGACCTGATGCTGATCGAAGATGAGCCAGACTCAGAACAGGCCCGAGACAAGGAGCTTATCCATGCGTGATAAAACATTCCTTGTGATGGCTGGTGGCACTGGCGGACATGTATTTCCAGCCTTAGCAACGGCAAAGAAACTAATGAGCCGCAATGACAAAGTTGTTTGGCTAGGTTCAGTCGGTGGTATGGAAGAGCGAGTAGTGCAAGATGCTGGAATTCCTTTTTACGGTATTTCTGTCAGTGGTGTTCGCGGTAAAGGCATATTAAGCAAAGCCTTAGCACCCTTGAAGATCGCTAAAGCCGTTTTCCAGGCTTTATTAGTGCTTAGGAAAACAAGACCCGATGCCGTGTTAGGTATGGGAGGCTTCGCTTCTGGGCCTGGTGGCTTGGCGGCAAAACTCTTGGGTAAGCCTTTATTGGTTCACGAACAGAATGCCGTAGCAGGAATGACCAATAAAGTACTCGCGAAAATGGCAGATTCAGTGATGTCAGCTTTTCCTGAAGCCTTTGAAGATGCGAGTAAAGTTGTGCTGACTGGCAACCCATTGAGAGATGAAATCTGCGAGTTATTTTATTCAAGCAAAGACAGTGTTTCGAAATCTCGGCCGATCAGAGTGCTGGTGTTGGGTGGGAGCCTTGGAGCTGCCAGATTAAACGAAGTGCTTCCTGGTGCGATGAGCTCTTTGGGGGCAGAAATTAGACCGGAAATTTGGCACCAGACAGGGCGTAATAAGTCCGAAGGCGTGGCTGCAAGTTATGAAAAGTATGGT
>NZ_LWGJ01001600.1:0-1172 GCF_001635845.1 Oleiphilus sp. HI0132
GCATGGTATGGTGATCCTAACATCTCTTACAGCTATTCTGGGATCGCTGCAAAGCCGAAAAACTGGACGCCCTTATTGCAAAATATAAAGATCTTGGTAGAGCAGCGTACGGGTGAAATATTCAATGGTGTCTTGGTCAACCGCTACCGTAATGGTCAAGACAGCGTATCCTGGCATAGTGATGACGAATCAAGCTTAGGCCCTGACCCGATTATCGCTTCACTTAGCTTTGGTCAAAGTCGCTACTTCCAGCTAAAACACAAAAGGAAAGAGGGAGAAAAATATCAGCTGGAGCTTGAGCACGGTTCTTTATTGCTAATGAAATCCGGCGTGCAAAAGAATTGGTTACACCAGGCGCCAAAAACTCGACGCGAGGTTGCAGAGCGAATTAATCTAACTTTCCGACGAATTATGTAAGGGGCGTGTCTTTATTTGGAAACAGCAATAGAGCCTTTTCCGACGCCTTCGTAGGCATTGACGCGATAATGGTTGGCGGGCTTCATTTCTTTACAGCGTAGGGCGACATGTTGAGCAATTAACTCAACAGTTGAGTCGCTATCAATTAAGTAGACACGTTTGGCAGGGAGCGTAACACTAAACTTACCTTGTTGTGCTCTATAGGCAAACGTTACGTGCGCTTTACCGTCAATATCAAACTCCTCGACAATATCTTCTTGCGTACCTATATAAATATTTCGGAAGCAAGCCGCCCAATAGTCTTCTAAGTCGAAATTTCGTTGGTGGTTTTCAAATATCTCAATTTTTGAACGGTGACCGTGAACGATTCTCTGGCAGTTGCCGTCATGTTTTTTGAGGCCGTGGCTATAGTGGTAATAAGCACCGTCAATGTGCTCCTCACTAAGAGAAAGTTCGACCTTACTGACATTGTCAGGAAGGGCATTAAGAATTATTGTTTCGAGATAAGCTGCAACGGTTTTAGTATTGATGGTTTTTACATCAAGTACTAGCACCGCTGATTCCGGGGATATGTGTTGATAAGACCCCATGACGTTTTTCCAATTTAGCTCACACACACCTTTATCTTGTTTTACTTCAAGGTTTTTGGCTTGTGCTGATATCACAAAGCGGTGATCGAGTTCTTCATCGATTATTTGCTTAATCTGCTTTTTTACATGACCGAAGTCAAAGACCATTCCCTGATCATCCAGCTC
>NZ_LWGJ01001601.1:0-1059 GCF_001635845.1 Oleiphilus sp. HI0132
GTGTAATGCTATGGGGACGCGTGAATGGTCTTCTTGTTCTGGCTTACCAGGATACAGGGCTTTGGAAAATGAAGAGCACCGCCAGGAAATTGCAGATTTTTGGGGTATCGATGCTGACTTCTTCCCGACTAAGCGTGGGATGCAACAAACCGATATCTTCCCGGCAATTGAAACGGGCCAGATTAAAGCCTTGTGGTTGATCGCGACTAACCCAATGACCTCGATGCCGCAAACCTCTCGAATTCGTAAGACGCTTGAAAAACTGGAGTTCTTGGTTGTTCAGGATAGTTACCGTGACGTTGAAACCAATCAATATTCTCATGTCTATCTTCCGGGTTCAGTTTGGGCAGAAAAGGAAGGTTGCTTCACTAATACGGAGCGTCGTGTAAACCTAGTGCGTAAAGTGGTTGAGCCTTATGCCAACTCTAAGCCGGATTTCTGGATCTTTAACGAAATGGCCAAGCGTTTTGAGAATGGCCAGAAGATTAACTTCCCTGATACCACGGCAGAGGCCTTTGAAGAAATGCGCCAGCTATCGAAAGGTGATGGCAGAACCTTAGATATTTCAGGTATGACGCATGAAATACTGGAAGAAGCCAGAGGGATTCAGTGGCCTTATCGCGAAGGAAATGACAGTGGCAAGGGCGACCCTCGTTTGTATACGGACGGTAAGTTCCAGACTAAGAGCAAGAAGGCGAACCTGATTCCTTTGCCGTATATCGAGAATAATGAAACACCTTGCGACAAGTACCCCTTCTGGATGAATAGTGGCCGGGTAGTGGAGCACTTCCATACCCGAACTAAGACCGGGAAGTTGGGTAACCTGAATAAGTTCAGCCCAACCCCCTACATGGAAATGAACCCTGACGCAGCTGCAGAGTTAGGCGTAGCGCATCAATCGTATGTGAGAATTGTTTCGCGCCGCGGTGATGCCGTGGTGATGGTACAGCTAACGCAGAGAGTTCCTAGAAATATGGTTTTCATTCCTTTTCACTTTCATGATTGTGTTAATCGTGTCTCGCTTGGTTTGCTTGACCCACACTCAAGGCAACCTGCCTT
>NZ_LWGJ01001602.1:0-1469 GCF_001635845.1 Oleiphilus sp. HI0132
TTCAGCAAAATTGCTAAGCACGTCGAGCTCAGAAAGCCCTTTTGCACACCTCTGAAGCGCGTCAATCGCCTCATTTAATTCATCAAGTAGGCTTTCGTAAAGGGCTTTCTCGCGCGATAAAGCGCGACTTTTACTGCTCAGCGCTTTATCCTCAAAAGCTTTCAGCTCTGGCGTTATAAAGCGCTCTGCATTTTTTAGCGTTTGACGCCTTATATATGCATCGGGCGCTTTATCTGACTGAGCTTTTGAAATCTCGATAAAGTAACCATGAACTCTATTGTAACCAACCTTCAAGGTCGAAAGCCCGGTTGCCTCCCGCTCCTGAGTCTCTAGATCGATTAAAAATTGACCGGCATTTTCACTGATATTGCGTAAGTCATCTAGCTCTGCGTCAAAACCATCTTTTATCACGCCGCCATCTCTAATAACGACGGGAGGGTTATCGATAATTGCTCGCTCTAATAACTCAGCTAAAGAGGGGTGTTCGGATATATCTTTAGCTACTTCACCAAGACTTGGGCAATCAACTGACCTTAAATCTGCCTGTATGGCGGGTAGTAGTATTAAAGTGTCTCTAAGTCGTGATAGGTCACGAGGGCGTGCAGATCTAAGCGCAATCCTGGCGAGTATACGCTGTACATCTCCGACTTGTTTTAAATTCGTTTGAATGGCGTCGTAGTTATAGGATTGCTCAAGTGAAGACACGCAATCTAGACGGGCATTCACAATTTCCCGGTCTCTTAAAGGGTGGTGGAGCCAGCGCCTAAGCAAGCGGCTACCCATTGCAGTTTTACAGGCATCCATTGCCCACGCCAAGGTGTGATTACTTTCGCCAGCAAGGTTGGTGTCAATTTCTAGGTTCTTGCGACTGGCTGCATCGAGTAGAATGTATTGACTACGCTCTTCTTTATTGATGGTGACAATATGAGGCAGCTCATTACGCTGAGTATCCTTTGCATACTGCAGCAGACAACCCGCCGCGCAGATAGCTAATTGCATCGAATCGATACCAAAGCCGCTTAAGTCTTTCGTTTTAAATTGAGTAGTCAATAAGCTTTTTGCGGAATCAAGATCATAAAGCCATGGAGCTTGGCGTCTAAGACCAGTTAAGTTCTCAAAAGCTCCTTCATATGGAAACTCTTCACTTATTAAAACTTCCGACGGTCTAATACGCTGCAACTCGCTTATTAGGTCGGGCAAGCCTCGAACTTGCGACACAGAAAAGCGTCCGCCACTCAGGTCTAGGTAGGCTAGACCAAAGGCTTCCTCATCACCAAAGGAAATTGAGCAGAGCAAATTGTCACGCCGCTCTTCTAGAAATGCCTCGTCAGTCAGCGTGCCGGGAGTGACAATTCTCATTACCTTACGCTCAACCGGCCCCTTGCTTGTTGCCGGGTCACCTGTTTGCTCGCAGACAGCAACCGACAAACCAGATCGAACAAGCTTTGCAATATAATTCTCAGCGGAGT
>NZ_LWGJ01001603.1:0-5258 GCF_001635845.1 Oleiphilus sp. HI0132
ACTAATGTAATAGTGCAGATTGATAAGAGCTTAGATTTAATTGATATGTTATCTAACAGTTTGGACATATTTGACCCCCTATTGCCTATTCCAGAAGCTCGTTACCTATGAAGTTGAGCTGTATCACAGATAGTATAGTTGAGTTTTGACTTTTAGGAGCTTGAAAAATGGACTTTTGTATTTGTGTGTTTAGGCGCTCAAGAGATGGTTATCCCAGGCAATTTTGAGGCCTGGGTTGGATAAGTTTTGACTAAGTTCTTTTGTTGTATTGTTGTAGTGGTAAAGGTTGCCTAAGCCGTTGGAAATAACAAATTCATTGTTTCGATAGCTGGTTAAACCGCAGCCATCTTTACAACGAAGACTGCTTAAATAGATTAATTGATCAAAGTCCCAAAAGGTAATCAAATCTCCTTTGGGTGAGGAAACCGCGGCAGTTTTTCCTATGGGGTCAAAACAAACGCTGCCACAATAATGCTTCATGGCATAATTAACATCATCGGGTGCCCAAAGAGGTTTGAGGTCTTTCCCTCGTTGGTGGTGGGCAACCAAGGGAACGCTGTCAGTTTTATCTCCTTGATACTGTAGGCCGATCACCACTTCATCTCTTTGGTTGATATCGATGTGACGAATGCTCAGCTGGTGGTATTCCTCTTTTAACTTTACTTGCTCTAGTAAGTCACCACTCGTAAGCGAGACATAAGTTAGTGAAGGGGACATGGTATCGAGGTTCAGCTTTACACGACCTTTATCCGGGTGTGTGAGAATACCTCCATTGGCAATAACTAAAGTATCCGTGTCGCTGCAGAGCTTTATTTCATGTGGACCAATACCATGGCTTGAGAGCTGGGCGTGTACGCGATAATCGTTGAGCACATCTCTCACAAAAAGCCTTCCTTGACCCGAATCTATGTGATTTTCAGTGCTGACCAAATAACGTCCATCAGGTGTGTAAAGAGCATGCCCGTAGAAGTGGAAACCCTGTTCAGGCTGAATATGTTTTATCACTCTGCCTGATTTGATTGAAGATACGATTATGTATTGACCAGGACGCCGCCCAATGACTGCTATTTCTTCTTTATGAGGGTGCTTGATCACCTGGTGAGCTCTGGCGGGAAGCTTAAGCCGACTGACAGGTTCGCCATTTCCTTGTAAGCAAATTACCCAATGCTGACCGTGTCTATCCCTAGCTGCACTAATGAGCAATTCTGAGTCGTTTTCCTTGGCGAAGGCATTGAATGGGCTGAGTAAGCTGCTTGCGACTATAGATCCAAGGAGCTGTCTTCGGCTTAGCCTTGTGTTTTCTAATGTCGAGAGTTTGTCAGTCATTAATCACCATCTCGACTGTTAAAGCCAAGGTGAATACCCAAGGCCGATACTGATGTTTCGAGCTCCTTGTGTAAGGTGCCTATTTTCTTATAGATGTCTAATGTTGCCTGGTAGCCTTCAGCTGTTCTGACTGCATTTTCCAAAGGTGTATTGATCTGCTTAATTGCATCGACCAGGGCCGTGTATTGATGGCTAATTGAATGGTATCTTTCAGGGGGGAGTATGTTGGCTAGCCCTTCAAACATAAGCTGAAGGCTAAGAATATTCAACTCAATATTGCGCAATGAGCGTTGGCTTCTCCATGATTCCAGTCGCTTATATTTTTCTTTCCCAAACGCGCTGCCAAGCGGGCGTTTAAGCTTTAAGTCTCGTATGACTTCCAAGGGTTCGATCATTGTTTTTAATAAAGCTGTGGCGGCGTCGATGTCGTCTTCGAAGTAGCCGTCTAGTTGTTTAGCGTCGGCAAACTGGCCACGCATATGCTTAAGCCACTCGCTATGTAGTGATGTACTGATCGTCGAAACATTCTGAGAGATCGTCGTTAATACATCGCAGTGGAACTTATTTGCCTTGAGTTCATTGAGCGCCGATTGTTTGAAAAGAATTCTTTCAATCGCGGGTAAGCCTTTAACGCTAATGCTGACACGCTGGAATTTATCTTCATTCAGCAATGTTTTGTCGTCACTTGCTAGAAGAACACCTAGGTGTTTGCCGATATGATTCTTCTTGTCGGGCCAGAACTGTAAGCTATGGCTGCGCATTGAAAACTCTATGGGGCCAAACGTGATATTTTGAATAGATTGCCAGGCATCCATCGTCTTGTGGAAATCACCGATGCTATTATCTAGCGCCTCTTGAGAAGGGCTTTGGCAGAGGCCTTGGGTGCTCTGCTGCAAAGCCTGAGAGGCAGCGCTAAGCGATTGATAAAACGGGATAACAAAGCTATTAACTGTCGCATGGTTGAAGTTTTTCCAGTCAGCTTCACTTGGGGCGGCATGACATACAAATGAGAGGATACAAGCTAAGAAAATACTGGAAATCGTAGAGGTTCTGTTCATTAAAGTGATTCCAAAAAAGTAAGCAGTTGTGCGCGTTGCTCTTGGGGCATTGTTTGTACGGCTTGCTTGGCAGATTCGGCCTCGCCGCCATGCCACATAATTGCTTCAAGTATACTGCGTGCGCGGCCGTCATGCAGAAGAAAATGGCTGCCATTTACGTATTTGTCTGAACCGAGCCCCCAAAGTGGAGCGGTTCTCCATTCCTGTCCGTTTGCCTTAAACTCGGGTCGATTGTCCGCCAGCCCTAGCCCCATGTCATGCAGTAATAGATCGGTGTAAGGCCAGATGGTTTGCATGTTAAGAGAAGTTTGCTCAGTATGCCCGGATGTTTGATAGCTTGGAGTATGGCACGCGGCACAGCCAGCGGAGTGAAAGACGGCTTTTCCTTTATTGACCATTTCTGCATTGTCTATTTTTCGAATGGGTACCGCGATATTTCTTGTATACAGCAATAAAGCATCGGTCATCGCCTTTGGCGCTTCCATGTGGTTGATATCCGGGGCTTGGCGGGTGCGGTTTCCATGGGCTTGTTTTCGGCAGCTTGTTTGTGAAGGAGTGCAGTCGCCCCAATGTTGTGGAAATAACGGTGTACTAATGCCGAGATCCCCCTTGAACGCGCTAGCGTTTTGTTGACGAAGGTTGGGGGTGCCTGCTTTCCAGCCAAAACGGCCAAGTGCCGGTGCTTGTTTTTGCTGATCCCAAACCCAATTGGCTTTGCCTGAAATACCATCTTGGTTACTGTCGTCTGGGTCGGTTTTAGAAAGAATGTCCTGTTCATTTATCGCTTCGATAAGACCCAATCCGATCATGGGCGAGGAAATACGTGGCGAAATCATCAAATCTTCATCCATTGGGCCATACTGAGGCGCTATGATTTGGTAATCCGGCTTTCTTAGGCTAACCATTTCGCCTTCGCTTAGCTGAATTTTTTGTTCTGTATAGCTGACTCGTAGCTGTGCCTCAGCTTGTCCACCCGGGTAGGCAAAGGTCTGTAGCTGAGTGCCATAAGTAGGCTCTGGTATTAGCCCTATGAGGCCACTTTCCAGTGCTCGTTTTTGCTCGGCAGTTTTGGCTGGAGTGCTAAGCCGAAGAAATAGTGCAGGGGAGGTTTTACCTTCTTCTTTTAATATGCCTCGACCATTCTTCTCGTGGCAACGGGAGCAGGATCTTGCATTGTAGAGTGGGCCTAAGCCATCACTTGCGGTCGTACTTGAGGGGGCAAATACCCAAATTTTTTCAAAGATGGCCCGGCCGATTTTAAAGTCGAGCTTTGTCTCCATATCCAGAAGGGGGGAGGGATGATCAAAACTGTTTCGTTGTTTGCTTTGGCCAGCACTATGTTGACCTGATGGGTAGAGTTCTCTGGCACTATGGAGTTTGCTATTTGAAGCGAGGGTCGAGTCAGCATTTATGTAGAGTAAAAAGCTGACCGCTAAAAGAGGAAGTGCGAAGATGGTTTTATTCATAGCTACCAAAACGCCCGCTTGTTAGGCGGGCGTAAATAAACAGGTGCGTCACCTAGTTGTTAATTACTCTGCTACAGCAGAAGGGTTGTCCAGGCTGTCAGAACCTTCAAAATCAATATTGCTGAGGCCTAAGACCTGAATGACCTTTTCAGTTGTTTTGGCTTGAGCAACGAGTGCATCAACAAAGTTCTGAACGATTTGGTTGCCCGCAGTATTACCTTCACCGATCAATACATCAAAAGCTTGGCCTTTAGCCGCCGCGTCAACCATTGCTTGAGCCGTCGCTTGAGTAGCATTAAGCTTACCCAGCATTTCAGCATCCAGTGCTGGGTCTGCTTGCTTCACTAAGTCAGAAAGGCTTGCACCATCTACTGAGTTGTTGTTGATGCTCTCATACTGACCCATATAGACATTCTTGATGCCCAAGGCGTCATAGTAGTGGGAGTTATGAGTGTTATCCGAGAAGCAGTCATGTTCTTCTTCAGGATCGTGTAGCATCAAGCCAAGCTTAGTCCGCTCGCCAGCTAGCTCGCCATACGCAAGGCTACCCATGCCTGTCAGCATGGTTGCCAAGGCACCTGCTTCGCTTTTAGCGGTTAGCTCAGCAACTGATGCTCCGCCTTCTTTCCAGTTATTGGCCATGTCTTCTAGGTCTGAAATCAATAAGCTTGTTGCTGCTTGAAGGTACTGACGACGGCGCTCACAGTTGCCACCGGTACACTTATCAAGTGAGAAATCGCTTGCTGGGCGAGAGCCAGCACCAGGGTTGTTACCGTTTAAGTCTTGGCCCCACAGCAAAAATTCGATGACGTGATAACCCGTTGCAACGTTAGACTCAACTTCGTCAATTTCATGCAGAGTGTTTGCAAGTAGTTCTGGTGTAATTTGGCTAGCATCTACTTTCTTGCCGCCAATCATTGGTGCAGGGTTGGCAATGATGTTAGCAGCATAGAATGGGTTTTCATCAGACTCAGCACCATATGAAGCATCAACATAGTCGATCAAACCTTCATCAAGAGGCCATGCGTTGACTTTACCTTCCCAATCATCAACCGATGCGTTGCCAAAACGGTAGACTTCTGTCTGTTGGTAAGGCGCGCGTGCCGCAATCCAAGCGTCTTTAGTTTTTTGCAAATTGGCTTCGTTAGGATTAGCTAGAAATTCATTGACTTGAGCTTGCAGTGCTTGAGCGGCGCTTAGCGAGTCCTGATAGTTTTCTTTAGCGATATCAATATAAGTATCGATAACTGAAGCTTGGCTAGTTTCTTTTGTTTCCATCATTCCGCAGCCGGATAGGCCCATAGCGGCGACTGAGCCTGTGAGGACAAAGTTTCTAATGGATGATTTTAGAGAAAGCATGGATAACCCCTGAAAGTTAATTTTAAAAATGACCTAATGGACCAATATG
>NZ_LWGJ01001604.1:0-2454 GCF_001635845.1 Oleiphilus sp. HI0132
TATCAATCTCAATAAATGGCATGCAGGTGAAGTCATTGTCCGAATTCTACCTCCTATCGACACGCATATGGCTGAAGACAAAGATTTGGGCACTTTACTTGAAGACGCACACAGCCAGATGAAAGCGACTATTGATGAGCTAAACCAGAAAGTGAAAAATCGTTCGGATAGAAAATAAATCACTTGCCAGCATTTATGGCAACACATTCAGGCTCTAGCTCTTAGAATATTATCTACTTTGCTATAAACTAGCACTGTACTGAATATTAGATTTTAAGACCATAAAGCCGGACTATGCCGCTAAAAACACACTTCGAAAACTATAAGCGCGTTTTCAGACAGCAGCTCTCTGGTGTCGATGCTTTGCCACAGCTAGCAATTCTTGGCCTGATTGCCGGGTCCTTAACTGCTGGTGTCATCCTGCTTTTCCGCTTCATGATCGAAGTCCCTCTTGCTTATTTTCTTCCTGAAGGTGATCCGGAAAATTTTGAAGGCTTAAGTACCTTTATGCGGGTGGTGATGCCGCTTAGCGGCGCCCTGTTAATCGGCACCATCTGGTATCGTTTGAAGATTAGCCAGCGTAAGGTCGGCGTCGCACTAGTGATGGAGCGTCTCAATTATCATCAGGGTTATATCTCGTTTAAAAGTATGATGACCCAATTTGTCGGTGGCGTGTTAACCATTTTGAGCGGCCAGTCTGCCGGACGAGAAGGACCTGCCGTACATTTGGGTGCAGCAGCTTCTAGCTTACTAGGTCGCTATCTAAACCTACCCAACAACAGTATTCGGACCTTAATTAGTTGCGGCACAGCTGCCGCCATTTCTGCTTCCTTCAACACCCCCATTGCCGGAGTCATTTTCGCTATGGAAGTCGTGATGATGGAATATAGCATTGCCGGTTTTACGCCAGTCATCCTGGCTTCGGTTGCAGCAGCGATTATTTCTCAGGTTTTCTATGGCGCAGACCCTGCCTTCCTCGTGCCCCAGCTGTATATGAACTCTCTGATGGAAATTCCCTATATCATTATCTGTGGCATAGGTATTGGTATTGTTTCAGCCTGCTTTGTTGGCTTGATCAAGCTCACCTTGCGTAATAGCACTAGCAATATTTTCTATCGGATCTCCGCTGCCGGTGCCTTAACCGCCGTTGCGGCAGCATTTGTGCCCGAGATAATGGGGGTAGGCTATGACACTGTAAACCAAACGCTTTTGGGCGAGTTTGGTTTGCTTCTACTGTGCTGCATCGCCGTGGTAAAAATTGTGGTAACGGGCATTAGCATTGGCTTGGGGATGCCAAGTGGACTTGTGGGCCCAATTCTCTTTATTGGTGCAACCGTTGGCGGCGTATTTGGCCTAATCGCTGAATGGATTATGCCTGAAACCGCCTCCTCAGCTGGCTTCTACGCTATGTTGGGTATGGGTGCGATGATGGGTTCCGCGCTACAAGCTCCCTTGGCCGCACTATTAGCCTTATTAGAACTTACGCAAAACCCCAATATAATCATGCCGGGAATGTTGATCATTGTTGTATCCAGTATGGTTGCAAGTGAAGTGTTCAAGCAGCAGTCTATTTTCCTGAGTATATTGAAGGAACAAGGTCTCGATTATCACAATAGCCCGGTTATTCAGGCACTTCGCCGCGTCAGTGTTGGCGCCATTATGACCCGACAATTTAGTCCGACGAAACGGCATATAGTTTACGAGGAAGCCAAGGAAATTTTGCGCCAGGAGCCTAAATGGATACTAATCAATAACAGCGATGGTAAACCAGTTTCGCTTCTTCCCACGGTCGATCTTGCGCACTACCTGGAGGAAAACGAACAGGAGCTGGTCGAGGGTGAGGAGCACCCGATTAAGGAGCGCATCCTGATCGACCTGTTTGAAATCCCGGCACAGCGAAAAGATATTGCCTCTCTCTACTTTCAAGCCACGCTTCAGGAAACCCTTGACCGCTTTACAGAAACTAAAACTGAAGCCTTATATGTCGAGAGAACCAGTGCTCCTACCGTTTCGCGTGTCCTGGGTATCGTCACTCGCGCTGAAGTCGAAAATTATTATCAATACAAAAGGAAATAAACATGCTTTGGGTAAAAAGCTTTCACATTGTTGCTGTTGTATGCTGGTTTGCCGCCTTATTTTACTTGCCCCGCTTATTTGTCTACCACGCTCAGTCAACAGACCAAACCAGCTTAGAGCGTTTCAAAGTTATGGAACGAAAGCTATACCGCGGCATTGGAACCCCTTCGATGATTGCAACGATTGTGCTGGGGCTTTGGCTAATTTCCTATAATGTAGAAGGTTACTTCCACGGTGGCTGGTTACACGCCAAATTAACACTGGTCGCGATTCTTGTTGGCTATCACTTCTATTGCGGCAAGATTCTCAAGCAGTTTGCTAGCGACAATAATACCCGAAGCCACGTATTTTATCGTTGGTTTAATGAGTTCCCGGTAT
>NZ_LWGJ01001605.1:0-513 GCF_001635845.1 Oleiphilus sp. HI0132
GGTCATATTGCTAAAATTACTATCAACAATCCACCTGCAAATACCTGGGACTTGGAAAGCCTTGGCGCGCTTTCAAGCGTCATCGTAAAACTCAATGCAATGAGCGGAATAAGTGCCTTAGTCATACACGGGCAAGGCGAAAAGTTTTTCTCTGCTGGTGCAGACCTTAAGCAGTTTAGTAGCGGCGACAAGATACTTTCAAAAGATGTTGCACACCGTTTTGGCGAAGCATTTGAAGCCCTTGCAAGTTTTAAGGGTGTATCCATCGCGGCTATCAATGGTTACGCGATGGGTGGAGGTCTTGAGTGTGCACTTGCCTGTGATATCCGTATCGTCGAAGAACAGGCTCAGGTTGCACTGCCTGAAGCAGGTGTTGGTCTTTTACCATGCGCTGGTGGCACACAGCGGTTGAGTTGGTTAATTGGCGAAGCGTGGGCAAGTAAAATGATCTTGCTCGGGCAGAGAATGGATGCCGAAACAGCCGTTCAAACCGGATTAGCACTAGAAAGTGTA
>NZ_LWGJ01001606.1:0-554 GCF_001635845.1 Oleiphilus sp. HI0132
ATGAAAGCAAGGCTCTTCCATTTATTGGCTTGCTGAGCCTTCGCATATTCTAGAAGGTATACTGAGCCAACATACTGACACTAATAGAATCGCTGTCACGATAGACTTGCGGGCCCTCAAGTACGCGGTATCGCTTACCCTTAAGGAACAAGACTTCCGCCCCTAAGCGCAGCGCACTGTCTTCTTCCTGCCACATTAACGCTAAGGTATGACTACGCCCAAACTCGTTATTTTCTTGGTCCATCTGATCTTGGTCATCAATACCAAACTGGTCATAGCGATAGCTGATTCGATAGTCATTCAGACGGTAGGAAAACATGCCGTACAGGCTGTAGAAATCTATATCAATGCCAGGACCCGCTCCCATTTCAGAGCTGCCTTGAGAGGTTTCCGATAAGAACTCCCAGCCCTCACTAATACGCCAAGCCAAGCCAGCCATAGCAAAGCGGGTTTTCCAGGCATATTCTGCATGTAGAAGTGTCGTATCGCCCCGGTTATCGACCCAAGTGAGCTTTATATTCAGCTCATCCAAAGCCAGTGATGACCTCAGCGCA
>NZ_LWGJ01001607.1:0-1180 GCF_001635845.1 Oleiphilus sp. HI0132
TCATCATCGGATTATTTATCTGACTCATCAGTGCGCTATTCATCACTAACCTCTAAGGTTCCACATGGCTTTGCTTATATTTCTTTCTATATAACAATTAAATCTGCTTTTAAGGCACCAGCCTGCTTCAAGGCTTCGAGTACAGCCATGATATCTCCTGGCGCAGCACCAACTTGATTAACCGCTTGAACAATCTGGCTCAGCGTCGCTGCAGGGCCAAACTGAAACATTCGACTAGGTTCTTGTTCTGCATCAACATCGGAGCGTGGTACGACAACCGTCTGACCACCTCCAAGCGGATTTGGTTGACTGACTGCAGGGTCTTCAGTAATTGTTACCGAAAGACTTCCGTGGGTAACCGCAGCTGGAAGCACCTTAACGTTCTGACCGACAACGATGGTGCCGGTACGAGAGTTAATAATCACTCTCGCCGCTTCTTCCCCTGTTTCAACATTCATATTTTCGAGCATCGACAAAAAGCTAACTCGCTGAGATGCATCGCGAGGGGCTTTGACGGTAATCGAAGCTGCATCGCTGGCGTAAGCTGTATTAGGCCCTAGCAAGTCATTAATCTTCTTGGTTAAATTCATCGCCGTTGTGAAGTCCGGGCGATGTAAATCAAAGGTTAATGTGTCGCCACGATGAAAAGGAGATGCGATGGCTCGTTCAACCGTCGCGCCATTAGGAATCCGTCCCACACTCGGAACGTTAACCTGAATAGAGGAGCCATCGGCACCTTCAGCACCAAAACCACCGACGACAAGGCTGCCTTGAGCAAGCGCATAAACGCGCCCATCTGCGCCCTTTAACGGAGTCATCAATAAGCTACCACCTCTAAGGCTCTTGGAGTCTCCTAACGATGAGGCTGTGATATCAATCTTGTGCCCAGGTTTAGCGAAAGGCGGAAGCTCTGCATGAATTGAAACCGCTGCTACATTCTTTGACTTCGGATCCACACCTTCAGGAATGGTGATACCAAATTTATTCATCATGTTGCGGAAGGTCTGGCTAGTAAAAGGCGTGTTATCTCCTGTACCACTTAAACCGACAACCAAACCATAACCAACCAGCTGATTCGAACGAACCCCCTGTACATTGGCAATATCTTTTAAACGATCCGCGCTAACGTCAAAACTAACCAAAGCAAAACCCAGCAACAATAAACTGGAGCGGCAGAACG
>NZ_LWGJ01001608.1:0-1676 GCF_001635845.1 Oleiphilus sp. HI0132
TTAACACCAAAATATAGTTGTGGGATAACAAATATAACCCCACCCAATAGCGAAGAGTATGCCGCAACGCTTCCGCTAACTAAATAGTACCCTGCGCAAATGACACTCGTAAGAGCCATCTGAGCAATAAAAATCTTGTAAATCGGCGGCTTATTTATGTCAGCCTTTTTTCTACTGTTCATTAATCTTGCCTACTACATTGCTACCTTTTGATGTCACTGCGCTGTAGTTAGCAGATATCTTCCTTAATTACCTTCGACTTAAGATACAGCCATTAAGTTGCTGTTCTTTTAAGACATTTTGTTATCGTTAGCTCTTGTTTTTATTTTTCTTTAGTCTTATCGAGTCGCGGCGCTTAACATTCATTCTCGCCAATTGTCTTCTTCGGCCTAATCAGGCCTCTCGAAGCGTGGCAGATTATAGGGGTTATAATCTGTGCATTCAACCGCTCTAGGGATGAATATTCACTTAAGTTACAAAAAAGAATCGATTATTTTTCGATCAAGTTAGATTTCACTTGATATGAGTCAAAATTCCATCTAACTCATCAAGAGAATTATATTTAATCACTAGCTTACCTTTGCCTGTATTTGAATGCTGAACACTCACTTCTGCACCTACTTTTTCAGATAGATCTTCTTGTAAGCGTGATATATCGGCATCGGGTTTTGGCTTAGCTGCTTTATTTGTAGGCTTGTCTTCTATTAGGCGACGGACGAGTGCTTCGGTCTGTCGTACTGAAAGCGACTTCAACTCAACCTGACGAGCCACAATTATCTGTCGCTCGGTATCTAACGATAACATCGCTCTGCCATGGCCCATCTCCAAGTCGCCATGCTCTAGCATCAACTTTACTTCATCTGTTAGGTTGATCAGGCGAAGCAAGTTAGTCACGGTTGACCTCGATTTACCAACGGCTTCAGCTACTTCGCTTTGGGTAAGTTCAAACTCATCTTGCAAACGCTGTAAAGCGGTGGCTTCTTCCATTGCATTAAGGTTTTCACGCTGAATATTCTCGATAAGCGCCATTGCAACAGCCGCATCATCTTCAACATCACGAATAATTGCGGGGACTTTATCGAGCTGAGCGATTTGTGCTGCCCGCCAACGCCTTTCGCCCGCAATAATTTCATAGGAGTCTTCGCCACGAGAACGAACCACTATCGGCTGCATAATACCTTGCTGTCGAATTGACTCGGCGAGCTCTTCGAGTGCATCAGGATCCATGTCACGACGAGGCTGATATTTACCTCGTTTTAGAAACTCAACTGGAAGTTGCTTAAGGTCTCCATCGTTTTCAACTTCTTTTTTAAAGTCGACATTTGAGCCCTTGAGTAAAGCGCTTAAACCTTTTTCCCCTAAACCTCGTTTCTTTGCCACGTATTTTCCTACTCACTTAGTAACGCTTGATGATGACCTTTAAAAGTCATGAGCTTAATTATTGTTTTATGCTTCAGCCAAGTCGGCTTTTTTTGCTGCTGCTTTGTTCTTTCTGACGATTTCACCGGCCAATGCCAAATATGCAATCGCACCTTTTGAAGCTTTGTCATAATGTAATGCTGACATACCGTGACTGGGTGCTTCCGCTAGTCTTACATTTCTTGGAATTGCGACTTTATATAGCTGTTCACCGAAATATTCCTGAAGTTCATCAGATACATCTCTGGTTAAACTAT
>NZ_LWGJ01001609.1:0-1284 GCF_001635845.1 Oleiphilus sp. HI0132
CCGTTTGGATAAACCGACATCAGGGCTACTCCTATTTGCTCTGCATTCCGAGATCGCCTCTCAGCTTAGCTCAGATTTTGAAAACCGCTTGGTCAATAAGACATATCAAGCAATCGTTCGCGGGTATACTCCCACCAATGGAGAGATCAATCACCCTCTAAAAGAAATCGCAGTTTTCAAACACATGCAAAAACAACTTCAAAAAAAAGACCCTAAAGAAGCTGTCACACATTATGAACGAATGTGCAGTTTTGAGCTGCCATTCTCAGATGGGCGCTTCCCCAGTTCACGATACAGCCACATCCAACTGAAGCCCACAACCGGCAGAAAGCATCAAATTCGGCGCCACCTAAAACACATCAGCCACCCAATTATCGGTGATGTAAAATATGGGAAAGGTGAGCACAACCGTCTATTCAAAGAAAATTTTGATAGTCATCGTTTATTATTGGCAGCGACCAAACTTACGTTCAATCACCCAGTGACGGGGCAAAACGTGACATTAGAATGTCCGCTAGAAGAGAGCTTTACAAAGGCACTTACGAACTTGACACCTTACGAAGCAAAGCCTGATTAATAGTCAGGCACAAAAAAACCGATACACTTTCATGTATCGGTTTTTAGAACTTAGCTTTGCTTAAAGTGCAGCGTCCAATTCTGGAACAGCTTCAAACAAATCAGCAACCAAACCGTAATCAGCAACCTGGAAGATAGGAGCATCTTCGTCTTTGTTGATTGCAACGATTACTTTACTGCCTGACATACCTGCCAAGTGCTGGATAGCACCCGAGATACCAACAGCGATGTAAAGGTTAGGTGCAACAATCTTACCTGTTTGACCAACCTGCATATCGTTAGGTACGAAGCCAGCATCAACAGCGGCACGTGATGCACCTACAGCAGCGCCTAGCTTGTCAGCAACAGACTCAAGAATCTTGAAGTTGTCGCCATTTTGCATACCACGGCCACCAGAAATCACGATGTCAGCAGCAGTCAACTCTGGACGATCAGACTTAGCCATTTCTTCACCAACGAAGGTAGAGATGCCAGCATCCTGAACGTTATCAATAGCTTCAACAGCAGCAGAACCACCTTCAGCAGCAACAGGATCAAACGCAGTACCACGAACAGTGATTACTTTGATGCCGTCAGAAGACTGAACAGTAGCGATCGCATTACCTGCATAGATAGGACGAACGAAAGTATCAGCTGATTCAACTTTGATGATGTCAGAGATTTGCGCCACATCCAACAAAGCAGCTACACGTGGAAGGAAGTCCTTAC
>NZ_LWGJ01001610.1:0-1527 GCF_001635845.1 Oleiphilus sp. HI0132
CTTAGAAACTCTTTGAGTAAATGGCCTGAGCTTGCAGATTTATCTTCCCAACTATGCGACGACTATCCTTTCACTATAAAAGGACACCACACACTGAAGTTCGAGTGTGGCCGAGTCATCCTCACACTGGTTTTTGGGGATATTTATGAGTCCCTGGATGAATACCGTTTTATGGCAGATTGCTGGTACCTGGACGGTTTTTCCCCTAATAAGAACCCGGAAATGTGGTCACCTGCTCTTTTTAAAGAAGTTGCCAGACTATCATCTGACGGAGCCACTTTTTCCACCTTCGCCGCTGCGTCAGCTGTAAGACGAGGGCTAGAATCGGCAGGTTTCAGTGTTAAGCGCCAGAAAGGCTTTGGCAAAAAACGAGAGATGCTTCTTGGCTCTATTACAAAACAAGACCTCAGTTCTACCGGTCACTTACCTTTAAGCAAAACAAATTGGGCCTACCCACAAACACTGATAAAGAATTCCGTTAAGAACTCTACGGCTGCCGCCTTAGATAAAGACGTGTCCAAGTCTTTCGATACCGTTATTATTGGGGCCGGTTTAGCGGGTATCAGCACTGCTTCAGCGCTGTATCAACGCGGGCTGGATGTTGCGATAATAGATACTCGCCCAGCACCTGTTTCTGGTGCCAGCGGCCAGAGCCAACTGGTAATGTACGCAAAGTTTCCCAGTGAGAGAAACAAAACGTTTAACTTCGTAGAGCATTGCCTTGCCTACAGCTTACGCTATTACCCGCGGCTACAGGCAAACTTTGATAATGAATTCTGGCACCCTTGCGGTTTACTGCAGCTAGCATGGAGTGATAAGGAAGCGGCCAAGCAAACCCGCTTTGCTAATAACACCAAACTGCCAACCAATTTTATACGGCCAATATGCGCTGATGAATCCTCAGAAAAGTCTGGCTTGAAACACTCCTGTGGCGGCTTGTGGTTTGAGAATGCGGGCTGGCTTGACCCTAAAGTCTACGCAAAAATACTACTTAGCGATAAGCCAGCTAAGTCACAGGCTACCATCACTCCATTTTACAACTGCGAAGCGAAGCAGATCAGCCAAAATACAGACTCAAGCTGGACCATAGAAACAAATTCAGGCCTTTTTCACACAAGGCATCTTGTCATTGCAAACTCTAATGACACCAAGAGTTTTCCCCAATTAGCACACCTGCCAACCAAGCCCTTGCGCGGGCAAGTTACATCGATAAGATCTAAGCAGAATAGCGAGGAAATCAAATCTACGCAGTGTGTGTTAACAGGAGAAGGCTACCTATGCCCATCTGTTTCTGGTTGGCACCACTTTGGCGCGACCTTTGATTTGGACTCAAATAATGAAAGCACTAATGCAGAAGACAATGAAAAGAACTTCGAAGCAATTCAGCACTGGAACCCATCATGGATTTCGGATAAGAACACTGAAGATAAAAGCCTGAATGACTATGATGTAAAAAGTAACGCCGGCCTTCGTTGCACCACTCCTGACTACCTTCCAATCGTTGGGCTCGCTCCAAATTTTGAACAA
>NZ_LWGJ01001611.1:0-489 GCF_001635845.1 Oleiphilus sp. HI0132
AAAACTTAGCTTTATTATTTTTTGTTATTTTGAACCAGGTTTTATCTAATGCCCTTAGATGTCAGAAAGCTTCAGCAGGCCATATCCAGCTGTTCTTACAAAGATCAAAGTCACTTTAAAAAACGACTCAAGCAACTCTCATCACACGGTGATGATAACGCCCTAGAGGAAAAGCTTGAAAAGCTAACTCAAGAAATTGAGGAATCTAAAGATCGTCTAAGTAAAAAAATAAACCGTCCGGTTTCAATCAAATACCCGCCTCAGCTACCTGTCTCCCAAAAAGTTGACGACATTAGCAAGGCAATAAAGGATAACCAGGTTGTAATTGTTGCTGGTGAAACCGGATCAGGTAAAACGACTCAGCTGCCAAAAGCCTGTCTTCAAGCGGGGCTTGGAAGGAAGGGCCTTATCGGCCACACTCAGCCAAGGCGTCTCGCTGCACGCACCGTTTCGACGAGATTAGCGGAAGAGCTAAATTCCCCGCTTGGT
>NZ_LWGJ01001612.1:0-967 GCF_001635845.1 Oleiphilus sp. HI0132
TATTCGCTCCAGTATTACCGCTGAAGACCTTAACCTCCTGGGCAGAAAGCTATACGCAAATTTTCAGAAGAAAGCAGGTAAGGTTGAGCGGGTTAATCCGGGTATTGTCGGGGACTTATGGGAAGAGAACCTGGCTATTCACCATACCAGCTCTCAGTTGATGCCAAGTGAGCAAAGCGGCTGGCTGTTATACAGGAATCTAAGTACTGATTCAGATGCTTCGTTTGAAGTGCCCTTGAAGAAATTTACTTCGATGGTGGAGTTACTTGCATGGCTATATTTTAACGGCATTGTAAATAGCTCCACTCGCTTAAGTCTGGTACCGGGTGATACGGGCTACAGGCTACAAGAAGTTCAGCAGATGATTCGTGCTTTGCAGCAAAGTATTAGCGTACCTCTTCCACCAGTGAATCAGGCAAGCTTTGTTAAGGCTGCGCAGGTTACACAGGTGGTCTTGTTTGTGAGCGTTGGTTTAGACCCCATGGAAGAATTAGCGGAACGGGGGATGCAGCGTTTAAGTGATCGTACAGATGCACTCGACTACAGTACCGATCGCTTTAACCTGGTACGCACGATAGATCAAATCAGTATTAATAGCTGGAATGAAGTCAGTGCGCACCGTTTTGAAGTGGGTGATACCCTGATGCAAACCCTGCAGTCTTATTTGCAGATTTGTTTGGCACAGCAAAGTGACTTCGAGTGTGAATTACGTGTATTTTGTTTCTGCCCTCAGCGAGCGAGTATTATTGCTTCGCGTGTTGAAGGTGTCTTTACCTCGATCAAGAAAGCTTTTTTTCCAGATGGACGTGTCCGCTCTGTTCGCTATGTTCTCGATATGGGCGGGCGTCACTATGTGGTTCAGTATGTTGATGAGCAGTTCAGGTATTTTTCCTATGCAAATGAGGTGGAGCTCTACAAAGCCTTAAAGCAGGGGCAGCGTCACTATAGCCCAATTATTTTTGATGAA
>NZ_LWGJ01001613.1:0-1049 GCF_001635845.1 Oleiphilus sp. HI0132
ATCTGGAAGCCCAAACAGCGGCAAGTACTCGTCAGGGGCAACTAACCAAGCCACCCGGTTCATTAGGCCAGCTGGAATCGCTAGCAATCAAATTTGCTGGCTTACAAGGCAAGGAAGTACCCACTATAGACAAGATCATGATCCGTATTTTTGCTGCAGACCACGGTGTTGTTGATGAAGGTGTTTCGGCCTTCCCTCAAATCGTGACAGGTGAGATGGTAAAAAACTTTGCCGCTGGCGGTGCCGCGATTACCGTATTAGCTCGCCAATTGAATGCTGATTTCGGCGTAATTAACCTAGGCACAGTCAATGAACTCGCTCCCTTAGATAGCGTGACTGACCAGCGTATTACTGCCGGCACCGCGAACTTCTGCCAGCAAAGCGCGATGAGCGAGGAACAACTAAGCCAAGCACTAGAAGCCGGGGCTCAATCAGCATCACAAGCAAAAGAGTTGGGTATCGAGCTGTTTATTGGTGGTGAGATGGGCATAGGTAATACCACCAGCGCTTCCGCTTTAACAGCAGGCTTGACTGACTTACCTGTGGAGCAGCTCATCGGAAGAGGAACGGGTATTGATGACGAAGGTATCCAGCGAAAGCTCAAGGCTGTACAACAAGGCTTAGACCTTCACAAAACCAGTGATACGACAGCAAGCGAACTATTGGCCAAGCTTGGCGGCTTTGAAATTGCCGGACTGGTTGGCGCCTATATTCGCTGCGCTCAACTGGGTATTAGCGTTTTGGTAGACGGTTTTATCAGCTCGGCAGCAGCCTTAGTAGCAACGCGAATTAACCCCTCTATTCGTCCCTGGTTGTTTTTCTCTCACTGTTCAGAAGAAGCCGGTCATAAACACCTATTGCAAACACTTGAAGCCGAACCCTTGCTGAGTCTAGGTATGCGGCTGGGCGAAGCTAGTGGTGCCGCCGTCGCTGCGCCCCTCTTACAGTCTGCCTGTCTGCTTCATGCCCAAATGGCAACCTTTGATCAGGCTGGCGTCAGTCAGTAATTTGAGCTGCCATAATCGCCTGCTACACACGGAGCATTTTTT
>NZ_LWGJ01001614.1:0-11217 GCF_001635845.1 Oleiphilus sp. HI0132
GCCATACGCTGAAACCACAAATACACGCTGATAGATCGTATCCTCTCTTGAGGGTTTGCTGATTATATTATCGCGAATAGCGACATAATCACTCATTGACGTTCCACCGATCTTTTCAACACTATGCGATTTCATAACACCCTTCTATCACCAACACGCTTTAGAGAACTAGCCTGTAAAAAACGCGCTATTTTACGCCATTAACGAAATTTGTCTATCTGCCTCATTTTTAGCCCTCACTGAAAGACTGCAAGCCATGTAATCTTTCCAAAACTTAAAGCTAGATTGGCGATATTCGTTTTTATTATCGATATAATGCAGAGCAATTATTTAAGCTAAGTGGCCTGCTAATAAAATGACCATTGAAAACGAAAACACCTCAACATCCGCACAGCCCGACAAACGCTCTGAGCACCGGACACCAATGAAGTGTAAACTTAAAGTGTCTCACCCCAGTATTGGCGATCAAATTGTCACTACCCGTGATATCTCCGATGGCGGTGTATTTCTTCTAACAGAGAATATTCCTATGCCACCGGTCGGCACCGTTGTCCAGGGCCAGGTCCAGGGCATGGGAGAAACAGCGCCTGTACTGAAAATGAAAATTGTCCGAATGGAACCTGCGGGTATTGGTCTGAAGTTTATCTCCTAGTATCAGTTGCCCCCTATTTAAACTTAGCCAAATTGAATTAATATCTGTGAAATCAAGGAACGTCTAATCATGAAAAACCACCTTCTTAGCTATTCTCTTATTGCCTGCAGTGCCTCTGCCAGCACCTTTGTCGCCGCTGAAGAGCCGTTTAAAAAAGCTTATACGCCTCCTTCACGCGGGTTCTTTCTTGAACAGGGTAAAGTAAACACTGGCGACCATATATCCATTGACCTGCACAGTGGTGCGAACGGTTTACAAAATGGCGGCAGTATTCGACTCGGGCTTTCCCAGGCTGAGCTTATTTTGAATAGTGGACTAGGCCTTAACACCGCCTCTACAGGGAACGACGTTAGCCTAAAATGGGGGCTCCCGCCTATTAGATCAGGTGATCAGCAAACGACAGATCAGTTTGCTTGGTCTTTGGTAACAGGCTTATCTGTCATTGATTTTGACAACAGCAATAACGATCAAACTAATTTAAAGCTAGGGGTCGCAGCCACGATTTCGGCCGATGCAGCAACATTCACACTCACACCATCTCTTATTTACAGCGATATTGCAGACAATAGTGATACATTCCTAGAATTAGGTTTGGGCGCTTATGCTGGTCTAATTGATACAGAAAGTGGCTTATTCTCGATTGGCGCTGAAGTTGTTATGTCAACGCAAGACGATAGCGATACAACGGCCTTAGTCGGTACCCGCTGGTCTTATAATGAACGAGTCAATATCGATATTATCCCAATGATATTCAGCAATAGCGATATCTTGGGCATACCCGGACTAGTTCGTTTGAATGTAGTGTTTTAATAATAAGAGTAAGAAGAAGAGATTCGAAAGAATACATTGTGTATTCTTTCGATAGTACTGACGATTAAGCTACTTTATTTTTTCGCTTCGATATCCAACAACTCGACATCGAATAGCAACGTTTCATTCGGCCCGATAGAACGGTTACCGTTTGGACCATATGCCAAGTCCGAAGGAATAAACAGCTGCCACTTTGAACCAGTAGGCATCAACTGAAGGGCTTCTGTCCATCCAGCAATCACACCATTAACCGGAAAACTTACTGGCTGACCACGATCAATCGAGCTATCAAAAACCGTACCGTTGATCAAAGAACCGGTATAGTGAACTTTCACAACATCTGTCGGCCCAGGCTGCAGACCTTTACCTTCGGTCAAAACCTTATACTGAAGGCCGCTCTCTAGGGTAACAATACCTTCTTTGTTCTTGTTTTCAGCTAGGAATTCTTTCCCCGCTTTTTTGTTTTCTTCACCCGCTTTTTGAACTTCTTCTAGCTGCTTTTGCTGTAGGTCTCGCTGAAAGTCAGATAGAGTCTGCGCGACCTGCTCATCGGTAATAAGTTGAGGGTTGCCACTATAAGCATCTTTCAAACCTTGGACGAATACGTCGATTTGCAAATCAGGCATATCGTTAGTCATGCGCTTACCTAGAACCAAGCCAAAGCTATAGCTAACTTTTTGATCTTGAGTATCAAGAGACTTTAGAGGTTCAGCAGCATAGCTGAGAGTAGAAGCACCTATTAGAGCTAGGCCTAGAAGCGTTTTTTTCATGTTCATTTCCTGAAGAAGCCATTCTAAAAACGCTCACGTTACTTGTTTTTTGGTGAAATCTCTATGCTTGCAACATTAGCACTTGTTAATGGTGGTGACCACCAACACCATGAGCATGCCCGTGAGCCAACTCATCTTCTGTTGCTTCCCTGACGCTCTGAATTTCAATATCGAAACTCAAAACCTGCCCGGCCAAAGGGTGATTCGTGTCCACATCGACATTAAACTTTCCTGCCTTTAATACCACAACCTGCCTTGGACCTTCTTCGGTATTAATCGAAACCACCATACCAGGCTTCAACTTGGAATTTTGCTTTTTATCGCCCACTAGGTGCTTAATTGGTACGCGCTGAACAGCTTCTTCTTTACGCAGGCCATAGCCGTCTTGAGGTTCAACCGTCACAGTCAAAACATCTTCTGCCGACTGACCTTCCAGGCCTTTTTCCAAACCAGAAATAATATTTCCATGGCCATGCAAATAAGCAACCGGGTCTTCTCCATGAGAGGTCTCCAGCTCACTGCCTTGCTCATTCGATAGTCTATAATGAAAGGTTACCACTTTATCTTTGCTAATTTGCATCTGAAGTCTCGTTTATCAATAGTAAAAGACACATTATCCCGCGTTGGTAGAATAGTGTCTATGCGCTAATTTTTTACAAAAAATAGCCTCTATATTTATAGAAAGCTATTTAAAGGTCTACAATGGAAAAACCGTAAATGTATTTGTCAGGAAAGTAGTAATGAAAGGCAGCGTCAAAATACTTATTGCCTCCTTGGGGTGGCTCTGCGTCATCCTTGGCGTGATTGGTATTTTCTTGCCGATATTACCGACAACACCTTTCTTACTATTAGCTGCCTGGTTATTCACTCACTCATCGGAACGTTTTCACCGCTGGTTACACGAACACCCGAAGCTAGGCCCCATCATTTCAGTTTGGAAAAGCGGCGAAGGCCTGGACAAAAACATTCGAACCCGGATACTAATATGTATGTGGGGAAGCATGCTTTTATCCGCACTCATCATTGGCAAGTTATGGGCCGTCATTATGCTTAGCTGCATAGGTGCCGGCGTCACAACCTATATCTGTCGCCTGCCAATCAAGTCAGGCACGACAAGTTAACGTGCAGCTAGTTTTTCAAGAACTCTGTCAGCCGCAGCAGAAACCTGTGCAGGTGCCGTCCCGCCCAGGTGATTTCGTGCATTAACAGAGCCTTCAAGCGTCAGAACGTCAAATACATCTTCTTGAATCTGATCGCTAAACACCTGCAACTCTTCTAGTGTCATGTCTGAAAGGTCTTTTTCCTCAGCAACACCATATGCCACGGCTTTACCAACAATTTCATGCGCATCACGGAAAGCCACACCATTAACGACTAAATAATCAGCCAAGTCAGTCGCGGTTGAAAAGCCCCTACGTGCTGCTTCTCTCATATTTTCAGCCTTCACCTCAATCGCCGGAATCATATCAGCATAGGCCTTCAAACAACCTTTTAAGGTATCCAAGACATCAAATAATGGCTCTTTATCTTCCTGGTTATCTTTGTTGTATGCCAAAGGCTGAGACTTCATTAACATCAATAGAGAAATCATATGACCCGTTACCCGGCCCGACTTGCCTCGTACCAACTCTGGCACATCTGGATTCTTCTTCTGCGGCATGATAGACGAACCAGTACAGAAGCGGTCCGGCAAGTCGATAAAATCAAACTGAGCCGATGCCCACAAAATCAACTCTTCAGAAGCTCGCGATAAGTGAATCATAACCAAGCTGGCAAATGAACAAAACTCTATAGCAAAGTCACGATCACTGACTGAATCAAGAGAGTTCTCACTAGGTCGGTCAAAGCCTAATAACTCGGCCGTAATGCTACGATCAATAGGATAAGTCGTTCCCGCCAAAGCTGCTGCACCTAGCGGCATAATATTCACGCGCTTACGACAGTCCATCAAACGCTCATAGTCACGTTGAAGCATCTCGTTCCAAGCAAGAATATGATGACCAAAAGTGACTGGCTGAGCTGTTTGCAAATGAGTAAAGCCCGGCATTATTGTTGCAGCCTCACGCTTAGCAAGCCTTACCATGCCATCCTGAAGACGAGTAATTTCACTGGCAATCACATCGATTTCATCTCGTAGATACAAACGAATATCTGTCGCAACCTGGTCATTTCGAGATCGCCCTGTATGGAGTTTCTTGCCCGTGATACCAATTTTTTCTGTTAAGGCTGCCTCGACGTTCATATGTACATCTTCCAGTTTGACAGACCACTGGAATTTGCCACTCTCGATTTCTGCCTGAACCTCTTTCAAGCCCTGAATGATTTGCGTTTTCTCTTCTTCAGTCAGCACGCCAACTTTTGCCAGCATCGTCGCATGCGCAATAGAGCCCTGGATATCGTGGAAATACAAACGCTGATCAAACTCTACTGACGCAGTAAATTGTTCAACAAAAGCATCGGTAGGCTCGGTAAAGCGTCCTCCCCATGGCTTTTCTTTACTTGAATCACTCTGCGTATTTAGCTGGCCGTTATTGTCGTTTGCATTGCTCATGTTTGATTACCCATCTACACTGAAATTTGTGGAGTCAAAATTGCGGCGCGCATTGTAGCACAAAAGCGAATAATACGCCTTAGTCATCCCTTGTAAAGAAACCAGTCATTTATCATGCATAGAAACGCCAAGCAATCACAGCCAAACAAAAACAGCCATGCTGATGATTCTAAGCAAGCTTCAGGGAGTGAGCAGAACTCCAATTTTGTCATTCCTGACCTTTGTCGAATCAATGCCGTTCTGTTTCTGCTGATCCTAACCCAGTTTCTAGCGCTGGTTTTATGTCTGGTCTTGAGTTCAAACGAGTTAATCAGTTGGGATAAACTAGGCCTGCTATCTATTTACTGCCACTCACTCACGCTCAGCTTTGCAGCGGTAATCTGTACAACCCGAAAATTTCTATTTGGCAAAAGCCCGAAATTTATCAGCATTTACTTCTTATCTAGCAATGCCATCATCACGCTGTTTTTCAGTTGGCTAGGCATCAACTTCCTGCTGCCGGGCGTCATTACAAAACCGGAACTATTTCTATCAAAGAGTTTACTCATCAGCTCGATGCTCGCGAGCATCTTACTGCGTTATTTCTTCCTGCAACACCAATGGCGAGAACAGCGCCAAGCAGAACTTCGAGCGCGCATCCAAGCACTGCAGGCTAGAATTCGTCCTCACTTTCTGTTTAATAGCATGAACAGCATCGCCAGCCTGATCGCAATCGATCCACAAAAAGCCGAAGATGCAGTCATAGATCTATCAACCATTTTCAGGGCTACATTAAACAACCAAACTTCTCTGATTCCGGTTCGTGAAGAAATTGAGCTATGCCGACGATACTTGAATATTGAAGCCCTTAGATTAGGAAACAGGCTAAAGATTGAATGGAAGCTCAACAACGCCAAGAAAAAGGTATTGATCCCCCCTTTAACCCTACAACCATTAGTAGAAAATGCGATTTATCATGGTATTCAACCGCTAACTGAAGGCGGCACTATTAGCATTGAAACCGAACTCAAAAGAGATCATTTATACATTTTGATCTCAAACCCTTTTGACCCAGAAAAACAGGCACGACACGGAAACCAAATCGCATTAGACAATATTAGCAGCAGGCTCCAGGCAATTTTCGGCTCAGGCGCTATATTAAAGACTAGCCAACTAAACAATATTTTTACCGTTACTTTACGTATTCCGGTTAACTAAGATATGACAGCAAACAGCCCTATTAGTGTATTTATCGTCGATGATGAGAGCTTGGCAAGAGAGCGCCTAAAGCGTTTAATTGAACGAAATTGTAACTATCAGGTTTGCGGTGAAGCTGAAAATGGTGAACAAGCCTTGGTACGGATTGAGGAGCTTAAGCCTGATATTGCGCTTCTGGATATCAGAATGCCAGGTATTGATGGCCTGGAAGTGGCCAGCGCTCTGGCAAAAAAGCCGCACCCTCCTGCCATGATCTTTTGCACCGCCTATGACGAGTATGCCATCGACGCCTTTAAAAAGCAGGCCATGGGTTACTTGTTAAAACCCGTTCGAGGCGAAGAGCTGGAAAGTGCTCTGGCTCAAGCAAAGCATGTTAATCAACTGCAGCTAAAATCTATCAAGGAGCAGGATAGTAACGAAGAAGCTCATTTTGTCGCACACAGTTGGCAAGGCCAGGAGTTACTTCCTTTCGACTCGATTTACTTTTTTAGATCCGAACAGAAGTACCTTACCGTTGTCCATGCAAACGGTGAAACCCTAAGTGACCAAACATTAAAGGAGTTGGAACAAGCTCACCCAGACAAGCTCCTGCGTGCCCATCGCAATACACTGGTCAATGCCAAACACATCTCAGCAATGCACAAGAGCTCCGATGGCCACTACTACATACATATACGCAATACCGACTTTCGCATTCTCGTCAGTCGTCGACACGTAAGCGAACTCAAGCAAAGAATAAGTGAACAATCCTTTCAAGCCTAAGACTGCAACTAAGCACCTTCTAGAATAAAAATGAGCTTCCACTCAACAACTTAGAGAACCTGTTCACACTTTATCCTCTCTCTTTACCTCAATAAATGAAGTTTTTCGAAATACCCTCTCGATCTAACCAAATGTTACACACCGCTACAGGGAGATCTCTTATCATTGAATAGGTAGTCTTCATCAAATGGAGTGGACGATTTGAACAACACACACATCAACAATGACCAAGCGCGCTTTGTTCGTAATAGGCTTGTTATGTCTGTGTCTGTCATTTAATACTCTAGCTTTTGAAAACTCACGCAGCAATAGCGGTGATGATGATACTATCCTCATCGAGAGCTCATCTGACACTAAATTTTCCTATAGTACAGCGATCAAATCCTTCTCTAAGCACGTGCTTAAATTTGATATCGATTCTCTCTTAAGCGGGGGAAAGAATTGCACAGATTCCGTCATTCGCAATTTTAATGACCTTGCAGATAGAACAAAGTATCGACTAAATCTTAAACAAGATCGACTGGAAGTTAAATTAACACTTAACTTCTAACCTTCATATAGCCAAGTTTGACTCAAGTAAGCGCCCAAGAAATAAAAGTGATCTTCACTTGATTTGTATCTTTTCGACTTTATTTCCAGTTCCGTTATACTAAGTCGCCATAACAGGCTGTATCTAGCTCACTATTCTTTATTTGGTTTCACCACCAATACAAATAGCGACGCAATTCAATATATAGCACCCACTCCATTTGCCAATAGTGAACGACTCGAACATGTCTACATCAAGCCCAATCAAGACCCTCAATATTGCTTCTCGTGAAAGTGCTTTAGCGTTGTGGCAAAGCCGTTATATAAAGTCTCAACTTGAAGCTTTATACCCAGGCTTGGAAGTCAATATTAATGGCATGACAACCAAAGGGGATAAGATTCTAGACGTCCCCCTTGCTAAAATCGGTGGCAAAGGCTTATTTGTAAAAGAGCTTGAAGCATCAATGCTAGAAGGCATTTCAGATATCGCCGTCCACTCAATGAAAGATGTCCCTATGGAGTTCCCCGAAGGTCTTGAGCTAGCCGTTATTTGTGAGCGGGAAAACCCCTTCGATGCTTTCGTTAGTAATCAATACGACTCGATCGATCAACTTCCAGAAGGTGCAATTGTTGGCACCTCAAGCCTACGCAGGCATAGCCAACTGGCCGCCTCTCGCCCAGACCTAGATATTCGCCCTTTAAGAGGCAATGTTAATACTCGTCTGGCAAAGCTCGATGCAGGCGAGTATGACGCCATTATTCTTGCAGCCTCTGGACTCAAAAGACTTGAATTCAATGAACGCATCAAAAGCGTCATATCGGCTGAGCAATCACTTCCAGCTGTTGGCCAAGGCGCTCTAGGCATTGAGTGCAGAAGCAAGGATGAGGATATTAAAAAATTATTGGCGCCCCTCATTCACCCAGAAAGCGAGTTCTGCGTAAAAGCTGAACGCGCAATGAATCACCGGCTCCATGGTGGCTGTCAGGTTCCAATCGCCGGATATGCAACCTTAGAAAGCGAGACACTGACACTCACCGGCTTAGTTGCCTCAGAAGATGGCGCAACCATCCTTAAAACAAGCTTAAGCGGCCCACAAGCTCAATGTGAAGAGCTGGGTGTTGCCGTAGCGGAAGCTCTGCTTGAAATGGGTGCAGGCCCTTTACTAGAAGCTGTCTATAACAAAGCTCAAGTTTAAGCCAATGACAAATAAACTCGTTACCGAGCAGGCTTTCAAGCGACTAGGCCTGCTCAGTTCAAGCAAGATTCTAATCTGCCGCCCCGAACCCTCCGCCACGGAATTATCAAAAGCTCTCGAAGCCTTAGGAGCCCAGTGCAAAAAACTGCCAATGCTAAAAATCGATGCGCTTGAGATTAGCGCGATCGAGCGACAGCACATCCTCGATTTAGACCAATACCAGCATGTAATTGTCGTCAGCCAACACGCAGCTGATCTAGGCCTTGAACAAATAGATCACTATTGGCCACAAGCACCTGTCGGACAAAAATGGTATGCCATTGGCCGCAAAACCGCTGAAGCCTTAAACTCGACAAGTCTGGATATCGTATCGCCAGGTCAAGACCTGAGCAGTGAAAAACTATTAGAGAACAAAGACCTCAAAACAGTTCAAGACGAAAAAATACTCATCCTCAAGGGTAAGCATGGTCGCCAGGCTTTACAAAGCCAACTTCTTGCTCGAGGTGCGCAAGTAGATAGCATATCGCTATACCAACGCTCGAAACCAGACTATGATCAAAGCATACTGCAACAAAGCATTGACGACTTTGCGCCAGACTTTATTATTACACTAAGCGGTGAAACACTGACTAACCTGCTTGCTCATTGCAGTGAACACAATATCGACTTATCTGACAGGTCTTTTATACTACCCAGTATCAGAGTGGCCAATATTGCATATGAACACGGATTGAAGAACACTTTGATCTCGGAAAACCTTATGCCGATGGACATTGTAAAGTGCATCAAAAAAGCCAGCTTGTAAGTGCCAACCAACAAAAAACAGGACAACACGTGACTGACGCAAACGAAACGCTACCTGCAGCAGATGTAAAGAAGCCAGCCCCTCAAGCTAAAAAGAAGAAAAACCTTTCTTGGCTGCTAATACTGGTCATTGCTCTAATAGCTGCGTTTTCGATCGCTAGCGCAATTTACTTCTGGCAAAACCTGTCGCAACAAAACACACTACTGTCGCACCTAGATTCACAAAATAAGAGCGCACAACAACGAGTTCAATACTTAGAGCAAAGCCTCGAGCGACGTTTGAAAAACCTAGAAGCAGACAAACAACAACAAAGTCAGATACTGACTCAGCTCGATAGGCAAAGTTTATATAACACCGAGAAGCTAACAGAAATGGGTGCCAGCAGTCGTGCTGACTGGCTACTTGCTGAGGCCGAGTATTTATTACATCTCGCCAACCAAAGACTTCTTCTTGAGCGCGACTTAAAAAATGCTGAGGCAGTCATGATATCTGCCGATAAAGTGCTGGCCGAAATCAATGACCCAGGCTTACTCCCAGTTCGTGCAGCACTCAATCAAGAGATTCTTAGCTTACAACAGCTTTCTCACCTCGACCGTGAAGGTATGTTTATGCAACTCTCGGCTATCATTTCTTCTTTAGACGGCTTAAAAGAAAGCGCTTATTTAGACACGAGCAAGCCAGAGCCAGAACAAACACCAAGCCAGCGTTCATCACAAACTTCAGATCTTCCCGCATGGAAGCAAGCATGGCTGGAAGTATGGGGCGAGCTAAATAAAGCAGTATTGATCCGGCGTTTGGATCACCCTGTCGCGCCTCTTATGGCGCCTGAGCAAAATTATTATCTGAAGCAGAATCTAAGACTGATGCTCGAACAAGCAAACCTTGCCTTACTAGAGCAAAACCAGGCTATTTTTACTCACAGCTTAAAACAAGCAAGCATTTGGCTAGAGAACTACTTTGATACTCAGGACAAACAAACGAAAACTCTGATTTCTAAACTCAAAAGTATGCAAACACTTCAAATAAGCTACGAAACACCCGATATTTCAAAGTCATTACGCTTACTGAAGACAAAAATTGAAGCCATGTATCTTAACCATAGCTTAGGCAAACTTTCCAACCCGACACCTTCAAGCACAGATAACAGTACCAAGCAGGAGCCAACACCATGAAGCGTTTACTCGTGTTGATTATTGTCGGCATGGCTCTAGCGCTTGGTGTTTCAGCGATTGTCAGCCATGACCCCGGATATGTTCGAATATCTTATGGAAACTGGCTAATAGAAAGTAATCTGGTCATCGCCGCACTCGCTATCGCTATTTTGCTTACTTTATTGGTATGGCTACTAGGGCTGAAACGTAAACTGGTGCATTCAAGCAAGTCTGTATCTAAGTGGTTTGGCCGTTCCGCCGAGTCAAGAGCTACGATAAAAACCGAGAAAGGTCTAATTGCACTACTTGAAGGCAACTGGGGCGTAGCGAGCAAGCTATTATCTAAATCTGCTACCAAGTCCCATAAGCCCTTAATTAACTACTTAGCCGCCGCTCACGCTTCCAACGAGTTAGGGCAGGTTAAGGATGCTGAGCTAATGCTGAAGAAAGCCTATGACAGCACCGAGGACTCCGACTTTGCTGTGGGGATCGCTCAAGCACAAATCCAGTACCAACAAGGGCAATATGAACCTTGCTTAGCAACACTATTACGCCTGCATAAACAACAGGCGCATCACCCCTTCGTTCTAAAGCTCTTGAAGTCGGTATACTTAAAATTAGAAGATTGGCACAACCTGATAAAGCTCCTGCCCTCCTTGCAAAAAGATGCCAAACTCGGCACTGATGAAATCAAAGCCGTCGAGTCTCTCGCCTGGAATAATCTTTTTGTACAGAAAACCGACGAGCTAATTAACCGCGCTCAACAAGACGCTGCCGACGATATTCTCGCAGGTT
>NZ_LWGJ01001615.1:0-921 GCF_001635845.1 Oleiphilus sp. HI0132
GACTGAAGAAGAGAAAACTGCGATTGAAGCTGCGATTACTGACCTTGAAGAAGCGCTTAAGGGTGATGATAAGGCAGATATCGAAGCGAAGACTCAGGCATTGACTGAAGCTTCATCAGGTTTGGCTCAAAAGATGTATGCTGAGCAAGCAGCAGCGGGCGCAGGCCCAGAAGCAGCAGCGCAAGGCGGTGCAGCAGAAGAGCCAGCTGGCGCAGCGGACGACAATGTGGTTGACGCTGAGTTTGAAGAAGTTAAAGACGACAAGAAGTAAGTTGTCGATAGGAGGGCGTAGCCCCTCCTGTTCTGAGACTTAAATAGCGTAATTTTTGAATCTTCTGGTTTGAAAGCTTACGTTTGAACGCGGAAGCATCGCCTTCCGCGTTTGCATATCTTCAGGTTTATTTTGCTAGGTCAGTTTGTATTAATGCGCAATAGAGCTATTGAGAGCTGCGCTAGCAAAATGATTCATCCTTCGGCAGAGGTCGGGGAAGAGTTTTATTTACGGTTTTATTGAATACGGTTGTTGCATATGTCGAAACGAGATTATTACGAAGTTCTGGGTATTGAACGCTCAGCTGATGCGAAGGAAGTTAAGAAGGCCTACAGACGCTTGGCGATGAAGTACCACCCGGACCGCAACCCGGATGATGCTCAAGCAGAAGAAAAGTTTAAAGAAGCAACTGAGGCTTATGAGATCCTTTCTGATGAGCAGAAGCGTGGCGCTTATGATCAGTATGGTCACGCAGGTGTTGACCCGCAAGCTGGTGGCGGTGGCTTTAGTGGTGGTAATGGTAACTTTAGCGATATTTTTGGTGATGTTTTCGGTGATATTTTCGGTGGCGGCGGAGGTGGCGGTGGCCGCCAGCGTAGCGCTCGTGGTGCTGATTTACGTTATACCCTCGACTTGGACTTGGAAGATGC
>NZ_LWGJ01001616.1:0-1018 GCF_001635845.1 Oleiphilus sp. HI0132
GTTAGCGGGTCAGTATCCACTAACAAGTTAAAGTTATGCATTTCATCAGAGCGATATGAGCTAAAACTTTTTTCACTTAGAGAGTCTTTTAGAAGTTTAGCGGTATCTCTGGTGTCGCTAATATCTCCGCTGTTAGCGGCGTTGATAAAGTCTTGTTCTATTGGTGAATTTTGATAGTCGAGAACGTCAGAGTTAAAAGACTCTCCGTAAAGCTGTCGCTGGCCACTATTTATTGCAAGATAGATCTTGTCGGGCTTATCGCCTCGGTTGAAGGCAATCAAAGCAGGGTTGTGAGCGGACGCGTTAAACTTTGAAGCTGAAGCAACACCGGTTCCGCCCATAGCCATGGAACGAGGGTCTAAAAATACTTTGTAGCCACTTAGTGCGGTTGAGCTATAAGCGAGACAAACTAAGCAAATGGCAAAGTTTGATAAGCTGAAGGTGGATCTGAAATTCATTATTTCCTTGTTCCTTGAGCGGGTCCTGACTAGTTAACTTATGCTGGCTAACGGTACGGTGACTGTACGTAGCTTGATCCGTAGAGGCAATTTTAACGGAAAGTCGAAAGTGACAACGACGGGCACGTCACGCTTTGTAACATAATGTCCAAATTCGTGGTAATTTTTTTGGCTTAACTGTGCTTATGTATTGAAGTCATTTAATGACTCTGTATTGCCGCCTAACAACCTTATTTGCCGCTTAGAGCTATGAAAACGGCAAGCGCTCTCCTGAATTGCTGCAAATTTTACAGTAATGACTTGGCACAGGATTTTCATAGTGATTATGAAAAACTCAGGTATTTGGCTCTTATTAACGCATTTAAGTATCTGTTGTTCGGGGTGTCTCGATGCGATCTTCGCTCACCATTTACTGGGAACCTAGTTTGATATGCTTGCTTTGAAGAATCTAGTCATTTTTTGTTTACTAACCGCTGCGCTCTGCTTTTCTCCGGCTCATGCCCATAAATATAAAGATAAGAATAGTGTGGGTACGATGAAGAAAGAGGAGAAGGAGCCGA
>NZ_LWGJ01001617.1:0-981 GCF_001635845.1 Oleiphilus sp. HI0132
GGTTTAGCACTGATGATTGTGAGTTATAACGGCAATTACAGTGTCACCTGCACCTACAACCCTGAAGCACTGTCCCTTAAGCAACCCTTTGAAAAATACTTTCAGACAGCGATAGAAACGATTCTAAGTAGCGAAACAGAAATACCAGATTGCACCGATATTGATCTGAGTGAGCCAAATACAAACAAGACTGGTTTTATCGAAGATGTTGCCGGCTTAGTCAGCAACATCTTTTGCGTAGGAAAATAGCGGCAAGCTGTAGAGCCAGCTCTTCGACCTAAGCCGACTTAGCGCTTTTTTACTCCTGAAACGCCCAAACCAAAAAGGCTTTTCTATCTTCAGTGCTAGTCTTCCCCCAAAGCTCTTTCAGCGAGACCAGACTGGAAGCAGCTTCACTTTTTGACTCACTCAAGCCTGAGTCGGCGCCAGTCACCTTCCCGGATACGAAAACCTTCTGATTAGCCGAGCTCTTCTCGGTATAGGGGACTGAAACAGCAAGCTCCTGCCCCACCTTATCAACAAGCGATGCAGAGAAGTTTGAAGCCAAGCTACGAGCCTCTCTGATATTATCCGCTTCGGCATATACAAAGTTATATGACTCCCCTGCCAGAGCATTAAACTCGAGCATCACTAACTGTGACTCGGTTTTCTCTGACCTACTATTTCCATTTGTCTGAGGACCAGGCTTCGCCCAGATACTTTCGTACTTGAATACAAGCTGGTTAAGACCGGCTCTCAGGCCATATTTTGTTTCAATATTACTTAACAGATAAGTAGGAACCTCTCGCCCATTAACAGAAATCAGACTTATATTTTCTGGAGCAAGCACTACCGCTAACTGATCCTGAGGCAATATATTTCCTTCGTAGGTTTGCACCACCTTATTTGAAGCAGAACAAGCACTCAATAAAACTAAACTTAACACTAAACCTAAAAACTTTGGCCTTCTTAAGCCTTGAAAAAATCGATACATAAACGCCT
>NZ_LWGJ01001618.1:0-1098 GCF_001635845.1 Oleiphilus sp. HI0132
AGAAGCACAGCGCCATGCATAGCTACGAGTCAGATAAGGGCAATTTCCGCATCGTATCTGAGCTGTTTCTGAAGGAACAAAGCGCAAAAGTGCAGCGTTTGCGCTTGCTTGTGAATGAACAAATTATTCTATCTCGTATTAATTATTGGCTGAACTAAAGCTAAGGAGAATCAACACATGAAGCAATTTATTTTAGCCATTACTGTCCTAGCTATTGGTTTGGCCTTGGGGACCTTTTTCGGCCCTCAACTCATGCAGGGGACAATGAGTGATGGAGAGTTGTCCTCCGCCGACAGTAACGAGAAGAAACCAGTGTACTGGGTAGCTCCGATGGATAAAAACTATCGTCGAGATGGGCCTGGACTTTCCCCGATGGGCATGGATTTAGTTCCGGTGTATGAAGAAGACAGCGGTGATGATAATACAGTGAAGATCTCAGCCACTGTTGAGAATAACCTCGGCGTTAAAGTCGCAAAGGTTAAAAACGAAGCGATTATGGTGCCAATTGATACCGTAGGAACTATCCAGTTTGATGAGAGCCGAATCTCTCATATTCACCCGCGTGTAGAGGGTTGGATTGAACGGTTGAACGTTGCTGCTAGTGGTGATCCGGTTAAACAAGGTCAAACACTGTTTGAGCTTTATAGTCCAGAGCTGGTCAATGCGCAGGAAGAATACCTAGCAGCATTGCGCAGCAAAAACAGAAACCTAATTAATGCGTCAAAGTCACGCCTTCGATCGCTAGGTTTGAGAGACAGTCATATCAATGATTTAAAGAAAAGACGTAAGGTCGATCAATTGGTGAAATTTACGGCTGAACAAGATGGAATTGTCATTGATCTAAACGTGCGTGAAGGCATGCATATCAGACCTATGACTGAAGTGATGTCGATAGGGTCGCTGGAAAGCGTCTGGGTTCGTGGTGAAGTCTATGAACGACAAGCTTATCTCATCGAACGTGGTCAGAGTGTAGCGATAAATCTCAATTCGTCACCTGATGGCAAATGGAACGGCATAATCAATTACATCTATCCGTCCCTTGATCAGAAAACACGCACCTTGCAATTCCGAGCGCGAGTACACAACCCAGATTTTGCC
>NZ_LWGJ01001619.1:0-1045 GCF_001635845.1 Oleiphilus sp. HI0132
GTCATATTCTTGGCTCTGCTTATGTTGAGTGCTGTGTAAACCAGGGGAAGGACGCGCATACGTTTATCTTTTCGGGTGATTTAGGCGCTCCTCACTCTCCTTTGTTAGCCGCGCCGAAGCCTCCTGAAGCATGTGATACCTTGGTGATTGAAAGCACTTATGGCGATAAGAATCATGAAGATCGACGCTCTCGTCGGCAGCGACTTAAGGCAGTGATCGAGAGTGCTGTTCAAGACAGAGGTGTGGTCTTGATTCCTGCGTTCAGTATCGGCCGCACTCAGGAGCTATTGTATGAACTTGAGTCATTGATCTATGAGCTTAAAGATAAAGCCGATCAGGGGGCGCTGAATTGGGCTGAGCTTGAAGTGATAGTCGACTCACCTTTGGCCAACGACTTTACTGATACCTACCGACAACTAAAACCTTTTTGGGATGCAGAGGCTCAAAGTCGGGTAGCCGTGGGTCGACACCCTCTGTCATTTGAAAATTTACTCACGATAGATGATCATCAAACTCACCTCGACACAGTGAATTATTTAGCAAAGACGGCTCGCCCAGCCATTGTGATCGCCGCTAGCGGTATGTGTGCTGGTGGACGTATTGTTAATTATTTAAAAGCCTTAATTGAAGATAAGCGTACTGATATTCTGTTTGTAGGTTATCAAGCTGAGGGAACTGCAGGGCGAGATATTCAAACTTACGGGACACGAAATGGCTATGTCGAGCTAGAGGGTAAGCGCTATACGATTAATGCCGCTGTACATACGATCTCGGGTTACTCTGCGCATGCAGGTCAGGAAGACTTACTGAACTTTGTGCAAGGCATGAAAGCTAAGCCTTCAGAAATAAGAATTGTTCATGGTGATGATGACGCGAAGAAGGCTTTAAAGCAGGCGCTACGGGAATTATTGGGGGAAGAGGTAGGTTTAAGTATTCCTTAAAGAGTAACGTAGCCATAGAAAAGGTATTAAAAAACAAGCTATTCGCTAAGAAGTGCAGAACAGAGCAGGCTGATATAATCTTTCACATTATAGTATTTTTGCTT
>NZ_LWGJ01001620.1:0-1001 GCF_001635845.1 Oleiphilus sp. HI0132
GGATACCTTTAGTGATGAAGAGATTCTAGAGCTGGCACATAACCTTCGCGGTGGTGTTCCAATGGCGACTCCTGCTTTTGATGGTGCGAAAGAGTCTCAGATTAAAGAGCTTCTTCGTCTAGCCGGTCTTGATGATAGTGGTCAGGTTCAATTATATGATGGTCGTACTGGGGACTCTTTTGATCGTCCAGTTACCGTTGGCTATATGTATATCCTTAAGTTGAACCACTTGATTGATGACAAGATGCACGCTCGTTCTACGGGTTCATACAGCCTTGTTACTCAGCAGCCATTGGGCGGTAAAGCTCAGTTTGGTGGTCAGCGCTTCGGTGAGATGGAAGTATGGGCGCTAGAAGCTTACGGTGCTGCTTATACGCTACAGGAAATGCTTACGGTTAAATCTGATGATGTTAACGGCCGTACCAAGATGTATAAGAACATCGTTGATGGTGATCACCGTATGGAGCCTGGCATGCCAGAATCATTCAACGTACTTGTTAAAGAAATTCGCTCGCTTGGTATTGATATCGAGCTGGAATCAGAGTAGTTCGCAAGTCAATACAAACAATTACGCGGAGGCGAGCGCTTCTAGATGAAGCGTTCGCGGATAGATAACTCCAATTGGAGCAAAACCGATGAAAGATTTATTAAACCTATTAAAAAACCAAAATCAAACTCAGGAATTCGACTCAATTCGTATTGGCTTGTCGTCTCCAGAAATGATCCGATCTTGGTCATACGGTGAAGTTAAGAAGCCAGAAACGATTAACTATCGTACATTCAAGCCAGAGCGTGATGGCTTATTTTGTGCCAAAATTTTCGGTCCTATCAAGGACTATGAGTGCTTGTGTGGTAAGTACAAGCGCCTTAAGCATCGTGGTGTAATTTGTGAGAAGTGTGGTGTAGAAGTTGCGCTTGCTAACGTAAGACGTGACCGTATGGCTCATATCGAACTAGCTAGCCCAGTTGCTCACATCTGGTTTTTGAAGTCTTTGCCGTCA
>NZ_LWGJ01001621.1:0-761 GCF_001635845.1 Oleiphilus sp. HI0132
CTATATCGGTGAGATGGGCAACCCTAAATCACAAATGCGCAGAATTTTCGACTTTATCACTGACGGTGAATTGAAATGGGCGCCACTAAATAGCAATTACGATCGCTTCCACTTTGGCGAGGATGTTTACAATTTGCGCGCGGGTAGAGATTGTTTCAAACAAGACTTGTTAAAACACTTTCCCGAAGAAGAGCTAGCGATTGATTCCTATCTGAAAATGCTAGATGCCATTACGCGGTGCATGCCCCTTAAGGTTATGGATAAGTTGATGCCAACCTTACTTTCTCGGCCCTATAAGCTGCTCAAGCGTTTCGGCCTGCCTGACTACTTCAACAAGACGACTTATGAAGTCTTAAGTGGACTGACCTCAAATGAAAAGTTAATTGGCGTCTTAACAGGGCAGTGGGGCGATTGTGGTTTACCTCCTAAGCAGTCGAGCTTTTTAATTCATGCACTGATCGCTCGACATTACTTATCGGGTGCTTACTACCCAGAAGGTGGTGCCTGGAAAATAGCCGATACGATTATTCCTGTTATCCAACAGTCAGGTGGTGACTTGCTTACTTATGCAAGCGTCGAAAAAATAGTCGTTGAAAAGGGCGTCGCGTTGGGTGTCGAGATGTCTGATGGTCATATCATTCACGCAGATAAGGTTATTAGTGCTGCAGGCGTAATGAATACCTTTCAAGACCTGGTTCCGCAGGCGCTGAGCAAAAAGTTCTCTTATGATAAAAAGCTGCAAGAAGTTGAATCATCAAAAG
>NZ_LWGJ01001622.1:0-1685 GCF_001635845.1 Oleiphilus sp. HI0132
CCTGCGAAAGCGTAACGCTTGGGTCACCCTGCTCAAAAGCCTTAGCCATTTGACCCGCTTTTAATTGTGTATCATTGACCGAGCCAACCGCACTAGACAGCATGTCACTGAATTTAGGTGTTTGGCTCGCTTCCTGGGTGGCATTAATTTTTGTAGGAGATATTTCTTCAGTCTGAACCTGAGTTTTCTGAACCTGCGCACGCAGATTTTTCATCTCAGCCAGCACCTGATTGATATCTGCTCTAGCCCCTACGGAGTTAATCCCAGACATACATCCCCCTTGTCAAAATTTCGTTACTAAAAATACGCTTAAGTTAGTAAATGCATAAAGCGGGCCAATTCACAGACAAGCTGAAATTATAGATAGATTGGAAGGTTTAACATGATAGCATTGCTAATTCTTAGCAATAACAAAAAAAGGGAGCATACGCTCCCATACAGATCATCAGCAGATTGACGAAATCCTGTTGTAACAGGCAACTAGCAGAGCCACCCGTACACTCAATTCGATACCTAGGCAGCCATTTCAGCTGCAATATCGATACCCTGCTCTCTCATTTGAGCAAGCTTATACCTCAAGGTTCTTGGGCTAATACCTAGCTTCTCGGCAGCATTCTTCTTTCTGCCATTTTCTTGACGCAAGGTATCGATAATTATTTGATATTCTCGAAGCTTTAGATCTTTACCTAAACCTGTTCGAGAGTTTGGCTCAACCTCGACCTGCACCGACCTAACTTGCTCAGTCGGAACCTCTTGCTTGGATTCAAGTATCCAGTTAGCCGACTCGGATAAATCCAAGCATAGGTCGCTAACCTTAACCACACCATTGCAGGCCATAATCAGCGAACGCTGAATCGCATTATCAAGCTCTCGGACATTTCCCGGCCAATGGTATTGAGACAAGTAAGTCTCTACACCCTCACCAAACTCCATTTTTTCACGCTTCATTTTGCTAGAATGCTCAGCAAGCAAGCGTTTAGCCAGCGGCCAAATATCCATAGGACGCTCTCGCAAAGGCTTCCAGGCCATGGGAAACACGCTCAGACGATAATACAAATCTTCTCTAAACTTTCCTTCGTTTACGTACTCTTTTAAATCACGGTTTGTCGTCGCCAATACCCGTACATCCAAAGGAATCGCTTTTCTTCCGCCAACTCGCTCCACTTCACGTTCTTGCAGAACCCTAAGTAGTTTTGCCTGCAAGCCTAGATCCATTTCAGATATTTCATCTAGCAATAAGGTTCCGCCATTGGCAAGCTCAAACTTACCGGGCGAACTTGCATACGCGCCGGTAAAAGCCCCTTTCTCATGGCCAAACAGTGTTGCTTCTAGCATATTCTCTGGGATTGCTGCGCAATTCAAAGCAACAAAAGGTTTGTTCTTTCGCGATGATGACTCGTGAATATATCTCGCCAATACTTCTTTACCCGTACCACTTTCACCTGAAATCATTACTGTCGAATCAGATTCAGCAACTTTGCGAGCGACTTCAAAAAATTGCTTAGAGAATGGATCTTCAGCAACAGGCCCTTTCTCATCACTAGACTTTTCTTCAGATGTATCACCAAGCCCCAAAATTTTAATAATTGATTGAATTAAGGTTTTTGGTTCGAAAGGTTTTACTAAATAGTCTGCGGCACCACTTTGCATAGCTTCAACAGCCAGCTTAATTTGACCATAGGCAG
>NZ_LWGJ01001623.1:0-1155 GCF_001635845.1 Oleiphilus sp. HI0132
ACTTCGCTGCACATCAATAGAGGAGTGAGATAGGCGTTCATGCCGTATTTCGAGCTCTTGAATTCGTTCTTCTGTTTGCTGGATCTTAGCTTGCTCAAGCTCTGCGCTTTTTTGAGCATTTGCAGAGTCCTGGTTAAATTGATCCCACCGAAGTTGCCAGGATTCCATGTCAGATTCGCGCATTTCCAGCTCGAAAGAGGATTGCTCAAGCTGCTCCTGAAGCTCAATAAATACCGCTTCAATTTCTTCTAGATCCGCTAGCACAAGCTCATGCGTTTCATGGTCAGCGGACAATACCTCGTCAATTTCAGCAATTTCCTCTTTAAGCCGACTAACCTGTTGCTCCTGCTCGAGCTGGCGGCTCTTAATAAACTTAAGTTTTTGCTCTAGCGCAGCAATCTCACCGCCAGACTGATAAAATTTTGCCTGAAACTTATTGAATACCTCTTGCTTGTCTTCAAGTTCAGTACGCAGCACATCCACTTTGTTTTCATTGCTATTCTTAGCAATAACGGCATCTTCTATTTCTTTTTCATATTTAACAGACAGATCGGACTTGCCCGATAGGTCCTGATCGAGAAGATCCCAATATACAAAATGAAGTTTTGCAGAGAGTAGACGTTCTTCTTTCTTGAATTCAGCATAACGTTCAGCTGCATTTGCTTGCCGTTTAAGGTGCTGAAGCTGCTTACCAAGTTCTTCACGAATATCGGCCAAGCGATCAAGATTGTCCTGAGTTCGACGCATACGGTTTTCTGTCTCTCTGCGACGCTCTTTATATTTGGATATTCCTGCTGCTTCCTCGAGATATACGCGAAGCTCTTCAGGCTTGGACTCGATTAAGCGGGATATCATCCCCTGCTCAATAATTGCGTAAGATCGAGGCCCCATTCCCGTACCGAGGAAAATATCAGTAACATCTCTTCTTCGGCACTTCGTGCCATTTAAGTAGTATTGAGAGCTACCTTCTCTTGTGACCTTGCGCTTTATTGATATCTCAGTGAATGAAGCATACTCACCACTCAGCTTGCCTTCCTGATTTTCGAACAACAACTCGATCGATGCTTGTCCGACGGGCTGTCTACCGGTAGAGCCATTAAAGATAACATCAGTCATCGACTCGCCACGAAGGTTCTTTGCCGAACTTTCACCCAT
>NZ_LWGJ01001624.1:0-1133 GCF_001635845.1 Oleiphilus sp. HI0132
GACGCGTTTCAAAGCCATCTGGAAAAAACTCTCCGTAAGCGTCGTCAGTTCATTTTTGCGGGCAGTTTCAATTCCGCGCATTTGGTGACAGATGCGAGCAAAAAATACCATGAGATGGACGTGAGTGGCTTTAAAGCGCATGAGCGAGACTGGTTCGATACGGTTTTCGATGACTTTGGTTATGTTGATGCGTTCCGCCATGTGAATGTTGAAAGAAATCAATATACCTGGTGGCCAGAGTGGGCCAAGGGTTGGCGAAAGAATGCAGGCTGGCGAACAGATTATCAGATCACGACCCAGATGATGCGTAACGTTATCGAAGATGGTTTTATTGATATGGACACGCGCTTCTCGGATCACGCACCTGTTATTATCGACTACGACGTGATTATGTAGTTTCGGTGATTAGAAATAAAAAAGGGATGGTTGCTACCATCCCTTTTTTTATTCTAGGCTTTCTTTACGAGTTTCGCGCTGCTTCCTGCAACTCAAATATCTCGTTAATGCCTTTCTTCGCTAGTGCTAACATGGCATTAAATTCGGACTCTTCAAACGCTTCACCTTCAGCAGTGCCCTGAATTTCGATAAAGCCGCCTTTGTCAGTCATGATCACGTTCATATCAGTTTCTGCTTCTGAGTCTTCCGGGTAGTCCAAGTCGAGAACGGGTGTACCTTTGTAGATGCCTACAGAAATCGCCGCNATCTTTTGCTTTAGCGGGATTTCTTTCAGTTTTCCTGCATCTACCAAGCCTTGAAGAGCGTCCATGAGTGCCACGCAGCCCCCAGAGATAGACGCTGTACGAGTACCGCCATCTGCCTGGATAACATCGCAATCGATTTGAATGGTGCGTTCGCCGAGTGCTTTCATATCAACAGCGGCGCGTAATGAGCGACCGATTAGACGCTGAATTTCGACGGTACGACCTGTTTGTTTACCCTTTGCTGCTTCACGGATCATACGTGAACCGGTAGAGCGAGGCAGCATGCCATATTCAGCGGTTAACCAACCTTGTCCTTCACCTTTTAGGAAGCGGGGTACATTTTCGTCTATTGAGGCAGTACAGATAACTTTGGTGTCGCCAAACTCAACCAGGACAGAGCCTTCAGCATGTTTTGTGTAGTTTCGGGTGATT
>NZ_LWGJ01001625.1:0-25916 GCF_001635845.1 Oleiphilus sp. HI0132
GATGAGTTTAGATCAATGTTCAGTTTTTTTGAACATCACCTTTTATTTAATTCAATTTATTTAATTCTTGTTCGCGCTTAATCTTATTCCTGTCGAAACACACAACACAAACTTAATCGAGGAATACAACATGGCGAACATGATCAACAAATCAATCCCTGAATTTACTGCTCAAGCTTTTCACAACGGCGAGTTTAAAGAAGTGACAACTGAAGATGTAAAGGGTAAGTGGGCAATCTTCCTTTTCTACCCAGCAGACTTCACGTTTGTTTGCCCAACTGAGCTTGAAGACATGGCGAAGCACTACGAAGAGCTTCAGAAGCTAGGTGTAGAAGTTTACTCAGTTTCGACTGACACGCACTTTACTCACAAAGCATGGCACGACACGAGTGAGGCGATTGGTACGATCAACTACCCAATGATCGGTGATCCAACAGGTGTCATTACTCGCGGCTTTGATGTAATGATCGAAGAAGAAGGTTTGGCACTACGTGGTACTTTCCTAGCCAACCCTGAAGGCATCATCAAGGTTGCTGAGCTTCACGACCTAGGTATCGGTCGCTCTGCAAAAGACATGGTTCGTAAGGTCAAAGCGGCTCAATACGTAGACCAACATGACGGCGAAGTATGCCCAGCAGCGTGGGAACAAGGTGAAGAAACATTGACTCCAAGCCTGGATTTGGTTGGCAAGATCTAGTCTGCATTAAACGCTAAATAGCAGTATCTCAGGAGGTTCATATAAGAGCCTCCTGAATCTCCAAAGGTATTTAAAACGAGGATAAGAGAATGTTGACGAATGACATTTTGAACGCGCTTAAAGGCTATACCGCCAATATGCAGAATGATATCACCTTTGTTGTGCAAACAGGTGAGCATGACAAAAAAGCGGAGTTGATGGAATTTCTCAGCAGTTTCGCATCGGTTAGCGACAAGATTTCACTTGAAGAACGTGATATAAAATCAGTATTGCAAAGCCCGGTAAGTTTTTTGTTAGAACGTGATGGAGAAGATACGGGAATTCGGTTCTCCGGTATTCCTGGCGGTCACGAATTCAATTCGCTAGTGCTTGCGGTGCTTCACGCTTCGGGTACTGATATGAAGTTGGATGATTCAATAAAGTCGATCATAAGTGGTGTACAGGAAGCACTTAACTTCGAAGTCTTTGTAAGCTTGAGTTGTCACAATTGTCCTGAAGTGGTCCAGGCTTTGAATCAGTTTGCTTTGGTCAACGATAAGATTACCACTGAAACCATTGATGGCGGTGTCTATCCGGACTTGATCGAAGAGCGAAGTATTCAAGGTGTGCCTAGTGTTTACTTGAATGGTGAAGTATTCGCTAACGGTAAAATTGACCAGGCAGTCCTACTAGAGAAATTGATGGCTAAATACCCCGACATCACTCAGGCAGCAGAGCCTGCTGAAGCACTACCTGTTCAGGATGTTGTTGTGATTGGTGGTGGCCCGGCAGGTGCAGCATCAGCGGTGTATAGTGCTCGAAAAGGTTTGAAAGTAGCGATCATCGCAGATCGGATTGGTGGACAGGTGAAAGACACTATGGGGATCGAAAACCTGATCTCTGTGCCTAAAACAACCGGCCCGGAATTGTCTACGGCTTTGGAGCAGCATATTAAAGAATATGACGTGACCGTCAGAGAACACTTACGAGTCGCGAACATCGAGAAAGGCCAGGGGGGTGAAAACCATAAGATTGAACTCTCTTCGGGTGAAGTGATCGAAACCAAGACGGTGATTGTTGCGACCGGTGCAAAGTGGAGAGAGCTTGGCATTCCTGGCGAGAAGGAAAACATAGGTCAAGGTGTTGCTTACTGCCCGCACTGTGACGGACCGTTCTTTAAAGGTAAGGATGTTGCTGTTATTGGTGGCGGAAATTCAGGTGTTGAAGCGGCTTTGGATTTAGCTGGTATCGTAAAATCTGTCACAATCTACGAGTTTATGCCTGAATTAAAGGCTGACAAAGTCTTGGTTGAGCAAGCTAAAAAACGTGAGAATATTACTATTCTGCGTAATGTAGCGACCAAAGAAGTCTTGGCTGAAGGTGGCAAGGTTGTTGCCTTAGCATACGAAGATCGTGATAGTGGTGAAATTAAGCGCCAGGAATTATCAGGCATTTTCGTCCAAATAGGCTTGGTGCCCAATAGTGGCTTCCTGGAAGGCATTGTAGAAATGAACGCCTATGGCGAGGTAATTGTAGACGCCAAAGGTCAGACTGACGTACCAGGAATCTTTGCCTGCGGTGACGTGACGACCGTGCCTTATAAACAGATCGTGATCGCTATGGGGGAAGGTGCCAAAGCTTCTCTTGCAGCCTTTGACTACTTGCTAATGCAAGGCTAGCCTAAAAAAGCCAGTCCCAGGTATATTGAGCCAATTGGGGCTGGCTTTGTTTTACTAGCGGTAAATCTTCTCTAGACTTTACTTTCTGCTCTGTTATGTTTGTATCAGACCATGACATAGCCAAGCAGACCCTTAATGAAAATTATTGAGCCCAATCTCTGTAATTGTGAATCCTTAGTGGATTTGATCTATGCAGAAACCTCCAAGAATCTTGATGAGCGATTTGTTCGCGCGGTCGGCAAGTTATTAAATCCCGGTTATGTCCGTTTATGTCTTGGGGATTATAGACACAGCACTGAGCTTGTCGTGCTCGCCACTTATCAGCCAGTCTCTGGTGCTAAATCCGAATCAAAGGTTTCACTTAATACCAAGGCTCTAGCAGAGCCGGAAACGGTATTTCCGATACATTTGAGTACCGGGCAAGAAATTAGCATGTTGCTGGATATAGAGCCGAAAGTCAGTTTGATCAATCAAGTCGTTCAGCTCATCGCGGTTTATGTTAATCAACATGGCCATTTAAATCGATCTAATAAAGACCAGCTTACAGCTTTAAAAAATCGCCGCTCCTTTGATCTCGAATACACGCAATTAACCGATAATGCTAAGTCGAATGATGAGAATGTTATTGCTGTATTGGATATAGATCATTTTAAGTCAGTGAATGATCGCTTTGGGCATGTTATTGGCGATGAAACCTTAATTGCTGTTGCCAACTTGATGAAAGATTTTTTTGAGCGTGATGATTATCTTTATCGCTTTGGTGGTGAAGAATTTATTATTTTGTTGCAGGGTATGGGGCGCTCAGAGGCTGCGGATTTACTAGAAGATTTGCGCAGAGAAATTGCTGATCATCACTTCCCCCAAGTAGATCATATTACGGTTAGTATTGGTTTTGTCCTTCTGGCTCATAACTGCGATAGCGTCTTACTATTCGAAAGAGCCGACGCGGCGCTTTATCATGCCAAAGCGAGTGGGCGTAACTGTATCAAGAACTATAAAAACTTAGTCGACAAAGGTGAAATAGAGGCTATCGATAATCGCTCTGGTGATATTGAGTTGTTCTAGCCATTCATTCAAGTCTACATAGCATCTAGATTAACTCACGTCAACTCCCATATCCGGGGTGCCGGCCGGTAAGCCAGGCTTGCGTGAGGTGGTTGATGTTCAATTTTTTAGCATAGGTTTGACAACCTACCTTCAGGTAGGTAAGGTGTGTTTAATAATTGAACAAACTATTTTAGTGAAGTGGTTCCCTGATGAATACCAAGCAACGTATTGTCGAGTTTTCTGCTGATAAGCTTCGGGACCGTGGCTTTGATGGCTTCAGTTATTTAGATATATCCAGAGAACTGGGCATTACCAAGGCGAGTGTTCATCATCACTTCCCTAAGAAAGAAGATCTCGGTCTGGCCCTATGTGATTGGACGCATGACTGGCTTAGCCAAGGTCTTGCTTATTTCGACCAACGTGCAGCAAATCATTGGAATAAGCTGGAACGTTATTTAAGTGCCGCGATGAAGCACGCCTTATCTGAGCAGCGAGTATGCCCAATTAGTGCCTTCTATAATGACTTAAGCAAACTGCCAGACTCTATTAAGGTGCAGATAAAGAAGCTCGACGATATAGAGCTTGCTTGGGTCACGAAGGTCATTGATGAAGGTATAGAACAGGGTGAATTTGCTGAGCTTGAAGATACGCGAGCAATGGCTGCGCTATTTATTTTTAGCTGCAAAGGCGCGCTTTATTACGCTCGCCTACATGGCCAGGATTTGTTTCACCAAACAATGCAGCAATATGAGAATTTAATTCGCAAATAAAGGTTTGAGCACTTGTCCTTTGACAGCGTGTTGCAAGCCTTTTCTTTTGCTTAATAAGCCTACCTTCAGGTAGGTAGTTTGCAATAGTAATAGCTTTGAAAAGTTAAGATAGGAGATTTATATGAGTAATGTTAGCCCCTTATTTGAAACGCTGGACTTAGGTAAATTACAACTAAAAAATCGTATTGTGATGGCGCCGATGACTCGCACATTTTCACCGGGTAACGTCCCAAATGAACAAGTTGTCGCGTACTACGAGCGTCGTGCTGAAAATGATGTGGGCCTGATCATTACAGAGGGCACCCCAGTTGGTCATAAAGCTGCAAATGGTTATCCTAATGTCCCCTTCATGCATGGTGAGAAAGCATTAGCTGGCTGGAAAAAAGTAGTTGATGCGGTTCATGCGAAAGGTGGAAAGATCGCGCCTCAGCTGTGGCATGTAGGTTCAGTTCGTAAAGAGGGCGTAGAGCCTGATAAGTCTGTACCGGGCTATAGCCCTTCTGGTTTGTTTAAGCCAGGCAAAGAAAATGGCGTAGCGATGACGCAGGAAGATATTGCTGAGGTTATTGAAGCTTTCGCACAGGCTGCTGAAGATGCAAAAAGTATTGGCTTTGATGCTGTGGAAATACATGGCGCGCACGGCTACCTAGTTGACCAGTTCTTCTGGGAAGGAACAAACCAGCGTACTGATGAATATGGTGGTGATATGCTCAAGCGAACTCGCTTTGGGGTTGAGCTTATTCAGGCTGTCAGAGCTCGGGTCGGAGAGGACTTTCCGATTATTTTACGTTTCTCTCAGTGGAAGCAACAAGACTATGAGGCACGGTTGGCCAACTCTCCAGAGGAACTGAAACAATTCCTACAGCCTTTATCTGAAGCCGGAGTCGATATTTTCCACTGCTCAACACGCCGATTCTGGGAAAATGAGTTCGATAACTCTGACTTGAATCTTGCTGGTTGGACTAAGGAGTTGACAGGTAAGCCGGTAATCACCGTTGGTAGCGTTGGTCTAGATAGTAGTTTTATCGATGAGAAGGGCTCGAGCTTGGGGATGTCTGACAAGGCGGGAGTGGCGTCTAGCCGAATTGCTGAATTGTCTGACAGAGTTGCCCAAGGTGAATTTGAGCTGGTCGCGGTTGGCCGTGCGCTACTTCAAGACCCTGAGTGGGTATTGAAAGTGAAAGAACAGCGTTTGGATGAATTGCAGGACTTTTCAAAAGCAGCATTGATGAAATTGATCTAAGTAGGCTTATAGAAAACGGCTGCTTGAGTAACAGAATATTTGAGCAGTCTCCGCTATTTTCGAATTAGTATAAGAAAATTAGGTTTACAATGTCTCTACTTTTGAAAGCTTAGCCGACTTTTTGGCTAGACTTGAGCTTGGTTTTATTGAGTTTCTTGGCTTTCGAGGGGACTGGAGTGATATTTACATCAACGTAGTTTCGTTGTAGCCACCATGGCAGCTCACTAAACTCCATATTACGGCGATCAGCTTTACGGCGGTTATTTTTATATTTTCGAGCTTGAGCAGTATCCTGCCTACGATCCTGGCCTCGCTTATCATTGAAAACATGGCTTTTTTCGGTTTTCATTGTATTCATGAAAGGCCTGAAGAGAACTCGTTGGAAAATGCTTACAATGTATGTTACCACTTTCCCACTGTGATTTGCGACGCCCTAGATCGATAAAAATGAAAGGAAGCTCAACTTATTGATCTTCCTCAAGTCCTTTCATCGTTTCTCTGTTTATTTAATCGACAAATAGATCGTTCATCAGTTTTTTATCTGGATCATCTGAGTAGCGATAGTGATCGAAATCATCCACGCCTCTCTTGCGAAGGATGTCTTCATCAATGATTACTTCACCACTGAGCTCACAATCTTGGGTGGTGAGTATTTCGTAGGCAGCATCGGCCATAATGGCGGGCTTACGACCTTTTTCAAGAGCCGACTTTCCGCCACCTTCAAATTCGATGGCAGCTGTAGAGATTAATGTTTGTGGCCATAGGGAGTTCACTGCAATTCCGTAGCGCTTGTATTCGGCTGCCATCCCAATAGTCAACATCGACATGCCATACTTGGTGACGGTATAAGGACCATAATGCTGGAACCATTTTGGGTCGAGGTTAACGGGTGGTGAGAGGCTCAGAATATGGCCGCATTCAGACTTCTTTAACCAAGGTAGCGCAGCCGTTGATAAGCTCAGTACGGCGCGAGTATTGATCTGATACATTAGGTCAAAACGCTTCAAAGGCAGCATTTCAGAGTTCATCAGTTTGATTGCGCCAGCATTATTAATAACCGCATCAATACCGCCAAATTTTTCAACACTTGCCTCAATGAGCGCCTTAACCTGCTCGTCTTCTCGGACATCCATTTGAAAGGCGAGTGCTTGTCCTCCAGCTTGTTCAACTTCTTCGGCAACGCTGAAAATTGTGCCGGGGAGTTTAGGGTGAGCTTCAGCTGATTTCGCTGCGATGACGATATTCGCACCATCGGCGGCAAACTTAAGTGCCATTTCTCGACCAATGCCGCGGCTTGCGCCGGTTATAATAATCGTTTTATTAACTAATGATCCCATCTTTATTCGGCCTTATCGGGTGTTACGTTGACAAGCAGCTGTCGCAATTTAACTTGATCACCTTGGGCAACATTCACAGCCTTGACGATTCCATTAACGTCAGACTTTAAAGGGTGCTCCATTTTCATGGCTTCGAGAATAACAAGCGTTTGTCCTTTCTCGACTTTCATACCCACTTCAGCTTGTACTTCAATAATTGCGCCATCCATGCTTGCCTTAATTTTCCCAGACCCTGAACCATCTTGAGCTTCGGCCGCTTGATGAGTGCAATCTTCAAAGCAGAAATACTCGCTCTCTAGGCGTATAAATATCTGTCCCCCGACCACTTTATAGCGACAGGTTTTGCGCACACCTTGCTCACTGTAGGTGAGTACGCCAGGCACATTACCCATTAATACGATGCGTGTTTCATTATCACCTTGTTTGATTAAATATTCGTTCTCGTTTTGCTCCAGGCTCAAGTCGAACTTGTCTTCACCGCTCTTTAACTGGTAAGGCCATGGAGCTTTGCCAGTATTGCTCCAACCAGATAATTCGTTGCCCCAAGGGGAAAGTTGGCTTGCCGTACGAGACGGGCTTTGTTCCAAGTAAGAGATCATGGCTGCGAGCGAAACAGCCAATGCTGAAGGCGTCTGTTTGCTGAGAGTTTTACTGTCAACGAAGTCGTCACCAATAAAGGCTGTGGTGGCTTCGCCATCGATGAACACCTGATGTCGTAGTACTTCGCATAGAAAGTTACTGTTAACGGTGCAGCCAAATAGGGTGCTTTCTTCAACAGCACGGATCAAACGACGTCTCGCTTCTTCACGGTTTGCGCCATAGGCAATAATCTTGGCTAACATTGGGTCATAGAAAGGCGAGACGGTTTGGCCGGTTATAATGCCATCATCGATACGTAAACCGTCACCTTGAGCTGGCTCCCAAAGGTGGACCGGGCCCGTTTGAGGTAAAAACTGATTTGCAGGGTCTTCAGCATAGAGGCGAACTTCCATGGCATGTCCATTAAGTTCGATTTGATCCTGAGTCTTGGGCAATACTTGACCTGACGCTACATTGAGCTGCCAGGCTACCAAGTCAGTACCGGTAATCAGCTCTGTCACCGGGTGCTCTACCTGTAAACGGGTATTCATTTCCAGGAAGTAGAAGTTCTTATCTGAGTCGACCAAGAATTCAACCGTCCCTGCACCGACGTAATTGCAAGCTTTGGCTGCTTGTACAGCCGCTTCACCCATGCGCTGGCGAAGTTCAGGGTCGACAAATGGCGAAGGCGCTTCTTCAACCACTTTTTGGTGGCGACGCTGGATAGAGCAGTCGCGTTCACCAAAATAAACAGCATTACCGTACTTGTCGGCGAAGACTTGAATTTCAATATGACGAGGTTTGATCACGGCACGCTCAAGAATCAGCTCACCACTGCCAAAAGCATTCTCAGCTTCTGAACTAGCTGTTTTGATTTGTGCTTCCAGCTCGCTCTCTTCAAAAACCAGACGCATACCACGTCCACCACCACCGGCAGAGGCTTTTACCATAATAGGGAAGCCGATGGTTTGGGCTTCTTTTAGGAGTGTCTCAATGTCTTGATCAGCACCTTCATAACCAGGGATACAAGGCACACCGGCCTTGGTCATAGCGATCTTTGATAAACGTTTGCTACCCATAAGCTCGATTGCTGCAGAAGGTGGGCCGATAAATTCAATATTGGCCTTTTCGCAAGCGTTGGCGAAGTCACAGTTTTCAGACAAGAAGCCATAGCCAGGGTGAATGGCGCCAGCGCCAGTTAGTTTAGCGGCCGCAAGGATTTTGTCTGCGACTAAATAGGATTCGCCTACTGGTGCTGCACCAATACATACCGCTTCGTCTGCGTTAAGAACATGTGGCGCACCCGCATCAGCTTCACTGTAAACCGCAACGGTTTTATAGCCGAGCGACTTAGCTGTACGCATCACACGAACGGCAATTTCTCCACGGTTTGCAACTAATACTTTTTCGAATGTCACTTGTTTAGACATCTTAATACTCTCTTTTTATCGTTATTCCCTCGAAGGCGGGAATCCATTGTTTTGATGATAACTGACTACTCTGCCCAGCTAGGCAATCTCTTCTGTACAAAGGCCATGGTGCCTTCCTGGCCTTCTTTACCTTGTACTGCTTGTGAGAAGGAATGGGCTGCAGAGTCTAATAACTCTTCCAATGGTTGTTTGCCGACTCCGAGTATCAGTTCTTTCGTGATACGGTTAGCATCTGGTGCACAGCGTTTAACTTGGCTAAGTACTGATTCTAGGGCTTCTTCAAGTGCTTCACTTGTTTCATGTGCCTCGTGAACAATGCCCAGCTCCTTAGCTTCCTGACCGTTAAAACAAGACCCTAATAAGGCTAGACGTCTCGCTTGGGTTAAGCCAATGCGTGTCACGACAAATGGAGCGATTTGAGCCGGTGGAATACCCAGGCCGGTTTCAGGTAAGCCAAATTTTGCGTCACTAGAGGTTAGGGCAACGTCGGAAATACAGGCAAGGCCAAAGCCTCCGCCCAGGACTGCCCCCTCTGTGACCACAATGAGTACCTGTGGAATCTGATTCGCATAAGTAATCATGCGTCCAAATTCGCGGTTCAGCTCGTAGAACGGGTCGTTTTGATCAGCAGTTTTAGAGCCTTCCGCCATACGGGCACCTGCCATATCTTTAATATCGCCGCCAGCGCAGAAGTGGCCTTCTGCGCCCCGTAATACTACTGCACGAATGTCTTCCTGTGTTTGAATACTTTCAAACACAGCCATTAACTCTTTAACCATTTTTAGGCTCATCGCATTGCGAGTTTTAGGGCGGTTGAGTGTGATATGCAGTTCATGGTCTCGCTGTTCAAGTAATAGTGTTTCGGTTTCTGGTAAAGTCATAGTTAGTGATCTCTTCGTCATTTAATAATTTACATAATAGATCCCGGCTAAAAAGAATGCCGGGATGACGAGGAAGGGTTTACTTCTTCTTGCCGGGTAAAATACCCATTAGCTTGCAGATAATGCCGAGCATGATTTCATCTGCACCGCCGCCAGTAGATACTAGGCGTACGTCACGCATGGCGCGAGATACTTCGTTGTCCCACATGTAACCCATGCCACCCCAATATTGTAAACAAGAATCGGTTACTTCTCGGCCCAAGCGGCCTGCTTTTAGCTTCGCCATAGAAGCAAGCTTGCTGACATCCTGCTTGTTGATATAACCTTCAACTGCCTGATAAGTCAGGGCTCGAAGGGCTTCGATTTCAGTTTGTAATTCTGCAAAGCGGAAGTGAATTACCTGATTATTAATCAGAGGCTGACCGAAGGTCTCTCGTTGCTTACAGTAATCGATAGTGCTGTTTACGCAGCGTTCCAGAGCTTTGATGATATTTGCCGCACCAAACATACGTTCTTCCTGGAATTGCATCATTTGCATCATGAAGCCCATTCCTTCGTTTCCGATACGGTAACGCTGCGGTACACGAACGTTGTCGAAGAATACTTGAGCTGTTTCAGAGGAGCGCATACCGAGCTTATCTAGTTTCGGTGCAACGGTAACGCCTGGTGTATTCATCGGTACAATGATCAGCGATTTATTGACGTGTACTTTGTCGTCAGAGGTATTCGCCAATAAGCATATAAAGTCAGCACTTGGCGAGTTAGTGATCCACATTTTTGTACCGTTGATGATGTAATCATCACCATCTTTTTTGGCAGTCGTTTTTAGGCCCGCGACATCTGACCCCGCACCAGGTTCAGAAACACCGATACAGCCAATCATGTCGCCGGTAATAGAAGGTGCTAAAAACTCTTTACGTAGGTCATCCGAGCCGAAGCGTGCTAGAGCAGGAGTGCACATATCTGTCTGTACCCCAATGGCTAGGGGTACGCCACCGCACTTAGCCAGCCCAAATTCTTCTGCAGCCACAATGCTATAGCTGTAATCGAGCCCCATGCCACCAAACTCAGTCGGTTTGCTAATACCTAAAAGGCCAAGCTCGCCAAGCTTTTTGAATACGTCTCGCATTGGAAATGTGCCAGCTTGCTCCCACTCTTCAACATGTGGGTTGATTTCATTTACGACGAAGTTCTTAACGGTACGACGGATTTCTTTGTGTTCTTGAGTAAATTGCATTGTTCTTGCTCTGTTCTTTAAATTATTTGTGAATATAGTCGGACTCAGCGTCATCGCCGCGCAAGCGGGGATCCATTGTCTAGTTTTATATTCAGTCTGTTCTTAGTATTCATCAACCTATGTGGCTTAGCTCTAAAACAATAGATTCCCGCCTACGCGGGAATGACCTGGTAGTTTTTGCTTTACATCTTATAGACGCGCTACGCCAAAAGAGCTGGGTCTTAGTTCACGCATATTGGCTTCCTCACAAATATCTAAGAGGAATGCCAACACCTTGCGCGTGTCGCGCGGATCGATTAATCCGTCATCCCATAGGCGAGCGGTGCCAAACAAGGCTGTTGAACCCTCGTCCAATTTATCTGCAGTCGCTTTCTCGATAACATCGAGCATGGCTGGATCAGCTTCTTTACCCATTTTTGCATGTTTTGCTTCTGTGACGATTCGCAATACCTTACCGGCCTGTGCGCCGCCCATAACGGCTGTTTTGCTGTTCGGCCAAGCGAAGATGAAGCGAGGGTCAAGACCTCGACCACACATGGCATAGTTACCCGCGCCATAGGAACCGCCAACGACGATAGTGAGCTTAGCTACAGTGGTATTTGCTACCGCTTGTAGCATTTTAGAACCATGCTTAATGACACCGTGTTGCTCTGAGTGCGTGCCAACCATAAAACCGGTGGTATTATGGAAGAACAATAAACTGGTGTTGGACTGTTCACATAGTTGGATGAACTGAGCCGCTTTGGCAGCGCCCTCGGGCGTGATCGGGCCATTGTTACCAATGATGCCGCAAGCATGACCTTGAATTTTCAAAAAGCCACAAACGGTTTGTTTGTCGAATTCTGGTTTGAAGTCAACAAAATCGGACGAGTCAGCAATACGGGCAATGATTTCGCGGACATCGTAGGGGTGCTTGCTGTCTGCTGGTACAACGCCAATTAGCTCTTCTGGGCTGAAAAGAGGTTCTTGCCACTCTTTAGATGGCTTAGCTGGAAGCTGCTCATTCCAAGGAACGCTCTTCATTAAGTCACGAATCATCCGAATGCCGTCGGCATCGTCTTCTGCGAGGAATTCAGCAGTACCGGCAACTTGCGCATGCATTTCTGCGCCGCCTAACTCTTCATCGCTTGCGATCTCTCCGGTAGCGGCTTTAAGTAGTGGAGGGCCAGCCAAGAACATTTTGGTTTTGTCTTTCACTACGACCGTGTAATCCGATAAGCCAGGCTGATAGGCGCCACCAGCCGTTGCGTTACCATGTACCACTGTGAATTGTGGAATACCTTGCGCTGACAAGCGTGCTTGATTTGCGAAGCCGCGAGCACCTTGCACAAATATGTCGGTTGCGTAGTTCAAGTTAGCGCCGCCGCTTTCTGCCAGTGTCACGATAGGCAGCTTATTCAGTTTGGCGATTTCCTGTAAACGTAGCGTCTTGTCTAGACCAGCAGGAGAAATCGTTCCGCCTTTGATGGCGCTGTTACTGGCGATGATCATGCTGCGAATGCCTGCAACATACCCAATGCCCGCGATAATGCCGCCACCGGCCATGGAACCATCTTTATCATCGTGCATCTTGTAGCCAGCGAGACTGCTCACTTCAAGGAAAGGAGCGCCACGATCCAACAGCATATTGATACGTTCACGCGGTAACAATTTACCGCGCTTTATGAACTTTTCCTTCGCTTGATTTTCTTTTTCTACGACTTTATTTTCAACGTTACGAAACTCGTTAATATAGCCTTGCATGGCTTCGGCATTTGCCTGGAACTCTTCAGACGAAGTTTCGATGCTTGTCTCTAATATACTCATTTAAGTATCCGTATTATTTTGATGCCATTCCCGAAATATTTAATCGGGTAGCATGTTTATTCATGCCCCGCTATCGTTATGGATTCCGGCTTAGACACTGCCGGAATGACGAGAGAGGGGGATTTATTCTTCTTCCTCTTGGAAAATTTTGGGAAGCTCTGCGCGATGGAAGCCATCATAAGACTCAGAGTTATTCGCTCTGGGTAGCGGTGCAACGCGGCCTCCTTGTGAGGCGGCACCATCAATACGAATACAGTCACCACTAATAAAATTTGCCCCTTCACTTAGCAAAAAGCAGATCACGGAGCTTATTTCCGCTTCGGTTCCCATACGTTTCAATGGAATAGCATCTTTTAAACCTAGAATCCAAGGCTTCATGGCTGGAGGATAAGTATCCATGCCGCTGGTGATCACCCAGCCCGGTGCGACAGCATTAACACGAACGCCTGACGCTGCCCATTCAACGGCAGCCGTTTGAGTGAAGTTCACCATGCCTGCGCGGGCTGCACCGGAGTGCCCCATGCCTGGCATACCACCCCACATATCAGCGACGATATTGACAATTGATCCGCCGTGCTTACTCATACTTTGCAGATACACTTCTTTAGCCATCAAGAAGCCGCCGGTTAGATTGGTGCGTACCACCGTTTCCCAACCTTTCTGGTTAATACCGGTAAGTGGGGCAGGGAACTGACCGCCTGCATTGTTCACTAAACCCGATATCACAGGGTGTTTCTTAACGATTTCATTAACCGTTTCTTTGACGATATCTTCTTCGCGAATATCGCAAGAAAAACCTTCAGCACTGCCACCATCTTCGATGATTTCAGCAACCACAGCATCCAGCTTTTCTTGCTTACGACCAATAATGATGACATGCGCGCCAAGCCCTGCTAGCTCATGAGCGGTACAACGGCCAATGCCGCTGCCGCCGCCCGTTACGATAAATACTTTGTCTTGGTATAGGTCATCTCTGAAGATTGATTGATAAGGGTGACTCATGATTTATCTTACCTACAGTTTATTGGCCAAGGCCTGAGGAACAGGGATGGCAGCTTGTAATAATTGTTGTGCGAAAGCTTTGCCTTGAGGGTCAATGCGCAAGCTAGCAACGCCACCTCCACCTAGGCTGTTTTCGAGTAAAAAGTTCACGGCATTGATGCCGGGAAGGTCCCAACGATTGACCTTGCCATGTTCTGGGTCAAGCGTATGTGACATGTATTCAGCAACGAAGTCTTCAGTTAAAGCTTCACGAATATAGGGCAGGTATTCCTCAGAGCGCGCGATGACACCGATATTGGAATGATTGCCCTTGTCGCCACTTCGAGCCCAAGCAAGTTTGATTAACGGAACGTAGCTATTACAGTTTTCGCTTAAAGTTGTTTTATTCTGAGTCGCTTCAGCTCCTACGAAAGACGTTTCGCTATCAATTGATACAGGAATGGACTCTTCACCGAGTTTGACGCTCACATCCAAGTCGGCTTTAGGCACAAGGCAGGAGAATAAACGGATCTTAGGCCATACCGTTGGCCGACCACCAACGATACCGGTGATGCCCGGCGCCATGCCTGTTGCAGCCTGTGCGATCTCTTTGGAAAATAAAACCAGAGACTTCTTATCAGGGCTAGCAACAGATATTTTTACCACGATCTCACGGCACTGGTCAGATGCGCCTTGTTCACCGTAAGTGGTTTCGGTGCCCAGTAACTCAATGCTTTTTTCCGAATAGGCCTTCAAGCCCTTAGCCTCGATCATATGGCTAGTCTTTTCAAGAATCGCTTCAGCCACGGCTTGGGCTTTCGCTTTTGCGTTGATTCCGGCTAACAAGAAGGTGACGGTGCACTTGAAACCGTCTCGCCAGGTTGCTGATACCTTGTATTGATCGCTCGGTGCTCGGCCTAGTGCGCCTGACACTTGGACGATATTGGCGCCGTCTTGCTTTAATCTGACTTGTGTAAAGTCGCAAGTAACGTCGGGTAATAGGTAAGCGTTAGGGTCACCGATCTCATAAACCAATTGCTCTGCAACGGTTGCTTCAGAAACTAAACCACCTGTATCTTTTGGCTTGGTGACAAAGAAGGAACTATCGTCCTTAATTTCAACAATAGGGAAGCCCATATCAGCAAAATCATCTTTAACGAGTTCCCAATCAGTGAAATTGCCACCGGTACAGTGGGCACCACATTCGATGATATGACCGGCCAAGCTGCCTTGTGCCAGTTTGTCGTAGTCATTCCAGGCCCAGCCAAACTCATGAACCATCGCACCCAGCACGACGGCACTATCGACAATACGACCTGTGACAACGATATCAGCATCAGAATCTAGCGCGACGGCTATACCGGGGGCTCCTAAATAGGCATTCATGCTGACAAACATAGGTGGCATATCTGCACCGGTAAACATTTCTTTAACGCCTTGCTTGGCATAGTGAGACTTTTTCGGTAGTACGTTGTCGCCATCGACCATGGCAATTTTCAACTCAAGGCCCGTGGATTCAGCTACCTTTTCAAGTGCAGCGACACAGGCTTGCGGGTTAACGCCGCCAGCGTTGCTGATGATTTTGATGCCCTTGGTTTTTATTGTTTTAAGTAAGGGACCCATAGCGGTTTCGACAAAGTCCGAGGCGTAGCCGGCATTGGGGTCTTTCATTTTTTGTCCGGCCATAATAGACATAGTGATCTCGGCTAAATAATCAAAGACAAGGTAATCAATATTACCTTTCTCAACTAGCTGAGCTGCTGCGGTTTCTGTATCGCCCCAAAATGCTGAGGCGCAGCCAATGCGTATGCTGCTTCTTGCCATGATGTTTACCTGTTTCACTAATTAAACGTCTGTTGTTCTAATCATTTGGAACGCTATCACCAAGTCAACTTTACCAAGCAAGCGCTTGGTTTGTAAACCCTGTATTTTGCGTTATGATGTTTATCTGAAATAATGCTCAAGCAAGCACTTGGTCAAATAGCCCGAACTTCCTTGTGTGTAGGCTATTCTGTCTTTTTGTAATAGGTGTAAAAAATTATGAATGGTAAAGAGTTAATAAAAGAAGGTCTGATGACAGATCCAAAAAGTGCTAAAGGCAGATTACTAATTGAGGCTGCTAGACTATTTCGAGTGAAAGGCTATGAACGCACGACAGTGAGAGACCTTGCGGCGGCCGTGGGTATTCAATCAGGCAGTATTTTTCACCATTTCAAAACCAAAGAAGAGATACTTAAAGCAGTGATGGAAGAGGTGATTATCTATAATACGCACCTGATGCGTACCAAACTCGCTGCAGCAAGTTCGGCCAAAGAAGAAGTTCTTGCATTAATTACTTGTGAGATCGAAGCCATCACGGGTGTTACCGGGGATGCGATGTCTGTTCTAGTCTATGAATGGCGTAGCCTAAACGAAGGAAACCAAAGAGATATTCTTAAGCTTAGAGATGAATATGAGCAGCTATGGTTAGGTGCTTTAGATAAAGCTAAAGCAGAGGGGCAGATTAAGGCGGATACTTTTATTTTACGTCGTTTCTTAACTGGAGCATTAAGCTGGACGACTACCTGGTATAAGCGGGATGGAGAAATATCAATTGAAGATTTGGCTGAACAAGCACTGCTCTTGGCGATTAAGTAAGTAGAGGTGTAAAGTATAGCGTTACTTATTGAGAGCTGGTTTATTCGGCCAACATTAATGGCCAGCTACCAATGTTTGCCGGAAGGTTGCTGCCTCTAATGCAGAGGCAGCAAATCATGCTTAAACTCTTCTACGAGTAAAGCCAAGGCCTGCTAGTCCAAGACCAAGCAAAGCAAGAGTACCTGGCTCGGCTACTGACACAGAGTCGGCAGTATCACCACTGATACCCCAAGCATTAAGAGTACCTGTGTCGCCAGCTAATCTATCGAAGATGGTAAGTTGCCATACAGTGCTGAGTGACTCGCCATCAAATGCTGAAAGCAATTCAGTGCCCTGGAAGGTTCCTGGGCCAAAAGGCGCTGCGACAGTGCTTATATGAGTTCCTGCTTCGTCATCAAAAGTGACTTGAGCTAGGTTATCACCTGAGCCACCATACTGGTCGAATAGCTGCACTTCGGTACCTGTAAAAGTGTTTGTGATAAAGATATCTAGGTCTTGCATCCAAGTGTGTTCAATATCAATGTAAACATTTAGGTCTGCGATGGTTCCAGAGGCGCCAACTGTATTAAAGATAAAGCTGTAGGTGTTACCTGCTGTTCCGTCTTGAGGGATTCTTTCTGGAACGTCTATCGCGTCATAGCTAAATGGTACAGCGAATGCTGCTGATGAGCCGCATAGCATTGTAGCGACTAATGCTGGTTTTAGTTTTTTCATGTGTAAACTCCCTTAGAATAATTTTAGTGCGTTCTTGCACTCACTGAAGTAAGCGGGAATTATGCCGTTATTTATATATTCTATTAATGCTTGGTTGTTATAGTTTGTGCTTATAGATCGTTGATCTTTATGTGTAAAAAAAACTGACATGAGATGTTTTGTTTTTGTGGCTGCTATGACCCAGAAAATATTGCATCGCTTCTTGCTAACACCGGAGAGACTAGCTAAATGGTTTGCATGAGGGGCTTCTATGCTAGGTGTTGCTTAGGTTATGCGAGTGCTTGTAAGGCATTGAGCGGTTTACCCTGTAGGTTTAAACTGTTAGTCCAATTTCCTTCTTCAATGATTCCATAGCTCTAACTACCTGAGCATTTTCTTCCTGTATCGTAATAAACTCATCATCGTTAGATGAATCTTTTACATGGCTATGAACAATAGCGTCTTTATTTACGGGCTTTTCTTGTAACGGCGCATCAAAAAAGAAGTCATCGATATAATCATTTAGTAAATCTTTTTTGGCGATAGGTTTCGTTGCTTCATTCGAACTTAGGCTTTCATTTTCTACTGAAAATAATACTTCAGGTTCGGGAAGCGTTTTTAGAAAAGACTTTGGCTTGGATGCCTTGCCTGGCGCGGCAACTGTTCTTGAGTGCTTAGTTTGCTGGACGGAATCAGGGGTACTGGTTGCTGCTAGAGAGTTGTGACTGTAAGCCTCTTTGTATAAAGATCTAATCTTTAGAAACTTGATGCCGATTAATAATACAACTAGCGCTTCAAGGGTATGGATAATGGTGATAATCACAGTCAGCTCACTAAAGATAAAGTTTAGCCACGTCATTCGTTGTGGCAGAAAATGCTATGATTCTTACCTTAGTTCCTTTAAGAGCTCCCTTAAGAAATGCTTCCCTAGTAGCAGTATTTATAGCACTTATATTAACGTTATCTTTAACTGTCGTATAGTTTAATTTTGAGACCAGTTTGCCAAAAACAACTAGTGAACGCTATTGACAGCTTATCGCCGGGCTTGCGGTTCAATATAGGTAGTGTTGTTGAGAGTTAATGCACTCATTGGGTGCCTGGGATATACTGCAAGCAGTTTAAGAATATTACTTACCTTCAATAAGAGGCCTTATGTCGGAACAAGAAAATACTTCACAAATGCTGGTCGATATAAGTGGTGATCTACTCTATTCAGCGGGCAGTGCGAGTGAATTACAGTCACGTCTAGATATGCTTGTTGTTGCCTGGAATATGTCCTTGCTTTCTCGCGCTGATAGAGCGCTGAAAATGAAGCGTTTTATACGTAAACAGAAAGGCGCAGCCCCAAGTAAGGATGCATTAAAAAGCTTAGAGGGCGAGATAAAAAAGATTGTTAAGCGCAAGCTGGATTTGTATCCAGGCCTAGACACCGAGTTAGTGAGAGCCGAGGCGCTTATTCAGTCCCAGGATAGTTTTGAAATTAAAGTCTACTTCAAAGACAAGGAAGAAGAAGCGAAGCAAGAACAAGCAAAATATACGATTACTCGCTTAAATGAAGAAATGGCAACTCGAGAGCTCAGCGACCTAAGTAAGCTAGGAATCAAGTAAATATTTTAATGCCCAGTTGGAAGCAACCACATGCCCTGCTCAGGTTTAAGTGGGCTTCCTTTTTGCATTAGTTTGAAAGGTAGAGACTTGCTCCGCCCCTTGTCATTTTTACGTATAACAAAATGTAGGTGTGGGCCTGTGGAGTAACCCGTGTTCCCTGAGAGCGCCAAGATTTGACCTGCCTTAACTTTATCCCCAGCTTTCACTCGTATACTGCCCAAGAGTAAATGTGCATACACCGCATAAGTTCCATCATCGTGAAGAACTCTTACGACATTCGCTTTATCAATAAAAAAAGGGCTTGAAACGCCAGCTGAGGCATAGTCATCTTTTGTCGAAATAACGACTCCACCGCGCGCTGCGCTAATCTGGGTTCCTACTGTCATACCAATATCGATTGCATATAGGCTTGGTTGCGAATTGTGGCTAAAGCGGCCCTTGAAGCTTTGCGTGACTTTCATTGGTTTAAAGTTTTTGAATGGTGGTAAGTAGTGGCTTTGTGTATGACGACTGTCAGGGGAGCCGATCACATAGAAGAAACGATGTTCGCCAGAAAAAATGCGGGTTTGGCTTTGATATACTGCTTCTTGTGAATTTTCTGGAATAAGCTTGCTTAGTTTATGCGTGCCAACACTTAAGAATATTTGAATTGGTGCAAAATAGGGGGTGTGAACAATAAAGTCAGTTCCATTGTCACTGTGTGAAAGCACGAGATGAGGTTTAAGTGTTTTCTTAGTTTTGCTTTGGTAATTGATACTCTCAACTTTTGTTTGTTTGGAAGCAGGTTTTTTATCGCTATAGTGCCACTTACCATCACTACCTTGATATTTGTATATTTGGGCGTATACGTTTTGAGCCGAGAACGCAAAGATCAATGCTAGCGTCAGCGCAACGAAGCTTATCTTTAGCATCGTTTTTCTATCTCTTTTGCCAGTTTCTGGGCCCGTTCTTTACGCTCTTTTTCAGAGACTTTGACAGCTTGATTATTGTCATCGAGAAAAACAACACGACCTACAATCGTCTGTAAATAAGATCGTGCCCAATTACACCAATCGTCCTTTGTAGGTTGATCCTTTCGTTTACTCTGCCATTGTTCGAGTTTTTGCTGGCGTAATGCGTCCAGATCTTCTGCCTGGCGTTGAAGCTGCTCGGGTGAGCTGAGTTCACTGGTTATATTCATTTTGCTTGTGTCGATCTCGACTTCTTTTGCAGCAGAAGGCGCTCGAGCGTGATCACTGAAATGAACTTGCCCATTGGCGTCAGTCCAGCGAAAAACCTCAGCACTCACATTTGGTAACACCAGTACACAGAGCGTGATAAAAAATAGTAGTTTGGTCTGCACTTAAATACTCCCTTGTCTAGTATGCTTTTTTCATACTAACTTTTATAGTCCCTGATAAGGGAGCTATTCTAACAAAAGTAGCGGTTTATGCTAAAGGAATTGATAAGCGATTTAGGCCGAAGGTACTTGTGTTAGCTAGAGTGAATACTTCTCATTATAGAAATGCTTGAGCTACAGAGGTCTACAGGTTATGTTGTTTCATTAGGATAAAAATGCCGGAGAGATACATGATAAAAGGAACTTGTCTTTGCGAAGAGGTGCAGTATCAATATGATGCTGATATCCAAGAGGTTGCGATGTGCCACTGCCATCAGTGTAAAAAGGCTCAAGGAACGCCATTTGTTACTAACGCACCTATAGAGAGTCAATACTTCACCATTACGAGTGGCGCTGATCATTTGAAGACTTTCATGTCGAGCCCTAATAAAAAGCGCGTATTCTGTAGCAACTGCGGAAGTCCTTTATATAGTCAAAGAACCGATATGCCCGAAACAATAAGACTAAGGCTTGGAACTATCACTGAAGGGGAGTTCCCTGGGCCGCAATATGAGATCTTCTGTGAGTCCAAGTCAGAGTGGTTTGACGCCAAAGCCGAGCGTCCACGCTATGAGCAGCACAAAGTCTAAATGTTGGGAGCTTCGTATATATGGGAAAGTACTTTGTTATATATCCACTAAACTTCTAGCGATAGAATTTGTCACAATAATATAGCCGCGAATTACATCAGTGGCTCGGTCTGCTTATCCAGGGAAATAAACTATGAGGCATGTGAAAGTTGAGAGACGAGTGGCCGCACATTATTTGCTAGCAGCCATTGCTTTTATGCTATATGGCGGCCAAGTCTGCCCCTTATTGGAATCGATAACGGCAACTACCCTGGTTTTCCCCATACTCGTTGCTCTAGCTATTCGTTTGTTTAGTATTTCCTGGATAGATCGCAAACCACTTGACCGTCAGGTGTCTTTCCAATTCTTTCTAGATCTGAGCTTATTTATAGGCGCCGGTATCGCTCTGAATATTCACAATTTAGTGTTTCATGGCGCCCCTTTAGATAGTTTATTAAAGGTTGTGATGGGCACCTTAATACTCGGCGCGTTTGTGGCGCTGGATTTATCTTTAGGTAGAGAGAAAGATATTGCTCAATATCTCATTAAGCAGTCGATGGCATTGCAGTTAAGGGAGAACTTTCTTTCCTTTGGTAAGAAGTTCTCGGCGGCGGCAATTGTATTGGTATTCAGTATCTCGACGGTATTCTTTTTGGTTATTAATAAAGACCTAAGTTGGTTGGTCGATAGTAGCCGTTATTTGGATATAAATGATGCGCGCATTAGCATTCTCAAAGAGGTAGCCTTCGTCGCTGCTGTCCTCTTGGTATATAGTATTCGGATCATATATTCCTATGTGACAAACTTGAATATGTACCTTTATTACCAGAATCATACCTTGTTTGAGGTGATGAATGGTGACCTGGAACAGCGAGTGCCGGTAGTCAGTCATGATGAGTTTGGGCGTATGGCTGAGGGTACCAATGCGATGATTGCCAGTTTGCAGCAGCATAGGGACGAACTTCAATTGACTCGAGATGTGTCTGTGCTAGCGCTAGCTTCGCTTGCAGAAACCCGGGACAATGAAACCGGTGGCCATATTCTGAGAACTCAGCATTACGTCCGTGTGCTAGCGGAACATTTGAGTGCACATCCCGACTTCAAAGACTATCTGGATGCTGAGACGGTGGATCTTTTATATAAGTCGGCACCTTTGCATGATGTGGGTAAAGTAGGTATTCCAGATAGTATCTTGCTCAAGCCAGGCAAGCTAACAGATGAAGAGTTCATGATCATGAAAACGCATGCGCAATTGGGGGCAGACTCTTTAGCGGTTGCCGAAGCCCGCTTGGGAAGCAATTCTTTCTTGCGTTATGCACGAGAGATTGCCGCCTCTCATCATGAAAAATGGGATGGTAGCGGATATCCTCAAGGCTTAAAGGGTGATGCTATTCCACTGTCTGCGCGTTTAATGGCTTTGGCAGATGTCTACGATGCTTTGATTAGTAAACGTGTATACAAGCCAGCTTTTGATCATGACAAAGCTAAGTCAATTATCCTTGATGGTGAAGGGAGCCACTTCGACCCCAGAGTGGTGGCTGCTTTCATATCGTGTGAGGGCGAGTTTACGGAGATTGCAGCAGAATATAAGGATGACCATTAGCGATGATGTCTTTTACGGAAATTGAAGAAAGAGCCTATGCTCGTCACGGCGGGGCAATGCAAGTTAATGCCACGCTTAACTCCCCCTTATCCTCAGATGAAATTTTAGCGATATCTGATGACCGTTGGCTATCTGCCTTCTCAAAGATAGTCTTTCAGACAGGGTTTAACTGGAGTGTCATTGACAATAAATGGCCCGCCTTTGAAGAAGCCTTCGCTAACTTCAATTTGCGATATTGCGCGTCATTGTCTGATGAGGCGTTAGAAGAGAAAATGAAAGGCGGCAAGATTGTTAAGCATTGGGCAAAGGTTAGTTCAATTCGAGAAAATGCGATGTTCTTACTAGATCTTATAGAAGAGCACCGTTCTCTAGGTGAGTTTTTTGCATCCTGGAAAGCTGAAGATTTCACAGATAATATTCAGTTGCTAAAAGCGCGTGGAAATCGTTTGGGTGGACGGGTTGGTCAGATAGCTCTACGGCGACTAGGTGTAGATACCTTGGTTCTTTCAGCTGATGTTGTTGGAGCTCTAGCGCAAGCTGGTAGCATTAACAAGATGCCGAATTCAAAGAAAGCTTGGGCTTTGTTACAAGAAACGATTGATCAATGGCAGGCAGAAACAGCTTATTCCCTGAATAAAATTAGCCAGCTTTTAGGTTTGTCATACGGTGATATTTATGAGCGTTAAGCCTTCCTTTACTATTGAACTATCGGCTTAGTATTGCGTAGACTAGGCCAATAAAGCAGTGAAGTAGATCAACGAAGCTAGATGATAAGAACAAAAAAGGCTAAACATGGCATCCTCACCCTCTCCAAGCATCAGTATTAGTACAATTTCTGATGTCTATCATGTCTTACTTGATAGGGGAATGTCAGAGCAAGAGTTAGCGCAGCAATCAGGTATTAGTCGGAAAGATATTGAAAACCTTGATGCTCGTATTCCTATTTCTAAATTAAACAAGATTTGGGATATCGCCAAGGATTATACTCAGCAGGCTGAAATTGGTCTTTATGTAGGTGAAGAAATTGACCCGGCTCGCTTCAGTGTTGTCGCTCAGGCATCCTTTCAGTGTGAGACGCTTCGTGATGTGCTCCAGGTGTATGCGCGCTTTTTCAGTATTGTGAATGAGGCCGCTTGTCTAACCCTTAAAGAAGGCGATGAGTGGGCAACCCTAGAATTTAAAAGCTTGTCACCTGACTGTTATTGCATTTCCGAAATGGAGCGTATGGTGGTAACGGCCCTGGCACGATGTGATTATTTAACAGGTCGGAGAATCAAGGTTCAGTGCTTTAACTTTCAGCATGCCCAGCCTGAATATATAGCTAAGTATCAGGAAGTCTGTAAGGGCGAGCTTAAGTTCTCTCAAGAGCAGACTGGTATTGTGTTTAAGAAATCGGCGCTTGATTTGAAAGTGAAGCATGGCAACCCTTATTTGCTTAGTGTTTTAACCTCTTATGCTGAAAAGCTGCTTCGCAAGGTTGCTTCAAGCTCTGATATCAAAGATAAAGTCAGGCGTTTTATTCGGCGTCACTTGGCCGAAGATGCAGAACTGGACGTTGAGCGTGCTGCAAAGGCTCTCAATATGAGCCGTCATACGCTTTATCGAAAACTGAAAAAAGAGCAGGTATCCTTTCAGTCTTTGGTTGAGGAAGTTCGGCAGCGAGAAGCTGAGCGTTATTTGAAGGAAAACAAGGTTTCTATTAGTGAAGTTGCATTTTTGTTAGGGTTTTCTGAATTGAGTGCTTTTAGCCGGGCCTTTAAACGATGGACGGGCGAGTCTCCTGCAAAGTTTCGAGCAAAGAGTTTCAATGGGGTCAGACTCGATTGAAAATCAATCGAGTCTGACCCCATTGAAACTAAAATAGAGGGTTAACTGATGAAGTTATATGGCAAGGGTACATCACGTTCTTTTCGTTGTGTTTGGGCGGCTGAAGAGGCTGGTCTTGATTACGAATATATCTCGGTAGAATTTGGCAGCGCGGGCGAGAAAGGCACGAACAGTGAAGATTATCGTTCCATGAATGTTCAAGGTAAGGTGCCGACGCTTGCTGACGGTTCTGTTTCTGGTGGCCCCTTGGTATTAACTGAAAGTGCTGCGATTGTTAATTATCTTGGCGCTGTATCTGATAAGAACTTATGTCCACCTGCTTCGGATCCGGTACTTCGTGGTCATTATGACCAACTGATGTTCTTTATCTTGTCCGACTTGGAGCAGCCTTTGTGGACCAACGGCAAGCATCGTTTTGCCATTCCTAAAGAACACCGTGTCGCTGATGTACTGCCGACTACTTTTTGGGAGTTCGAAAAGGCACAAAAGGCACTGACGAAGCTGATCGGTGAGTCTCCGACTTTTGCCTTAGGCGATGCTTTTAGCATGGTTGATATTGCTTTAGCGCATACCCTAGCTTGGGCGGAAAGCTTTAAGTTTGAGTTATTGCCCGGTATGAAAGCCTATAAAGATGCCTTGTATGAGCGCGAAGCATGTCAGCAGGCACTTGTTAAAGTGAGTGCTGAATGATGTGCTTTAAATTGAGATATCAGCTATTAGCTTTAAGCTTGCTTGCGCTGAGTTCTTTTAGTTCTGCAGAGCTAAAAGAACTGGATGACCAATCACTAGAAGAACAAAAAGGCCAGGCCGGGATTACCATCGATATTGAGTACAAGTTGTCGATAGGTCAAATTCTCTACAAGTTTGGTGACTCAGGTAATGGCAAATCGCGTAAGCAGCAAGATTATAATATACCCGAGCCTCCTAGAATCGTGTATGTTTTGTCTGATGATAAATGACGTAAGTATGAACTGCAGAACTTTCACTCTTCTTTCTTTAGTTACTTCACTAGCTCATCAAAGCTGCTGATCAAGGCCTCCGGCTGATAACTGGAAAGATCTTCTCCTTGGTGGTAGCCATATTCAACACAGATAACAGCTACGCCAGCCGCTTTAGCGGCCTTAATATCACTCAGCGAGTCGCCCACCATGATTGACTCGCTGACATGACACCCCAAAGTATTCATGCAGTGCAGAAGCGGAGCCGGGTGAGGCTTTTTCTCTGGTAAAGAGTCACCACAAAGTATCAAGTCAAATTCAGGTAAGTCATGAGCCTTTAGGAGTGCCGGAGTGAATTGCTCTGGTTTGTTCGTAATTACTGCCAGGTAAGGGTAGTGCTCTCTTAGTTGTTTTAAGGTCTTACTGACGTGTGGGTAAAGTTTACTTTGTCGGCCACTGACGTCTTGGTAGTGATCTAAAAAGCTTTGATAGGCTTGTTGGAATAGCTCTCCATCTACTTTCTTGGGTATCATCTTATTGCTTAGAGCCCGCTTTACCAACATTGCAGCACCGTTGCCCACCCAGTGTCGAACCTTATCTTGTCCTGCTTTCTCTCGTTGTAGGTCGACCAGCATACAGTCGACAGCAAAGGCTAAGTCGGGTACCGAATCAATGAGGGTGCCATCCAGATCAAACATTATGAGCCGAGCCTGTTTGCTACAAACCTTTTCAATAAGTGTCACATGTAATCCTATTACTGTTAGTTTTCAGAATATTTTCTGATGATCTTATCGATTATTCTACATGGCAGCTCGAATCCTGTCGTGTCTTTGCATGCTATTGGGATTAAGGAGCAAATTTAATTGTTAAAGGAAGCTTTAGTGGTGTTTAAAAACAGGCTATTTGAATATGAGTTCAATATATTTTACTTTTTGTGACTATTGGTCATAAAATTTTCTTCCCTTCTAGTGTATGCTATCGATATTAACTCAAGGCC
>NZ_LWGJ01001626.1:0-983 GCF_001635845.1 Oleiphilus sp. HI0132
GTACATTGGGCCAAAGCGCGTTAGCGTTTTATCGGCACGCATCTTCTCAACTCGGTCGATCAACTCTGATTCTTTTATGTCCAGCTCTTTTGCAACTTCGGCAAAAGGGTATTCACAAATAGGAAAACCATACTGGAGACGGTTTATGATCTTCAAATCCATGGCATTCATGAATGATTCCCCGCAAGTGATAAGGGTGCAACAAGCGAAGCCAGGTTCGCAGCGGGTGAGGCTATTTCAATTTTATGCTGCCTTTGCGAGCGCGTATAAACTCCACCCTTTTGCTTATATTGCTGCGTACTAAATAGAATGTTTTTCTCAGTATTTTTAAGCTCGGCCAGCCCTACCAGTTTTTCAATATGTTCTGCAACCAGATTCCGGTCCCGACTGTGAATCATGCAGTAGAGATTATAGGGCCACTCAGGTAACTGTCTTCGACGCTTATAACACAAGCTCACCAAACCGGATTCTTTAAAAATCTTACCAATCCTGTCAGTTTGATCTTCTGGAATATTCCAGACCACCATGGCATTTTCTTTAAAACCAAGTTTGTGATGATTGGTAATCAACCCTATACGCTTAATCAGGCCGCTTTGTACCCAGTAATTGAGCGTATCTATCACCTGCAACTCGGTAACAGCTGAACACTCTTCACCTTGATATTGGCTTAGCGTCTGTGACAGGCGCTCAAAAGGCTTCCGGGTTAAAGGAAAACCATCTTGTATTAGCTCTCGAAGTCGCTGTTGCAAGTAATCAGAAAGGACATCACCGCTCTCAATGAGTCTAATTTTTTCGCCAGACTCACGGTTATTCGTGTTATGAAGGTGCTGAGTGAAGGGGCGATCCGTTTTTCTATCACCCACATGAAACCCCAAGTCGATATGATAAGCCTTTTCCATTGGCAAGCGTAGGATTGGAAAGCCAATCGTCTTTTCCATATCATCCAGTATCAAGTCCAGAAATTTGGGAGTCGGTGTCGTAAC
>NZ_LWGJ01001627.1:0-927 GCF_001635845.1 Oleiphilus sp. HI0132
TTCTGAGCGGGGGTATCATCAATCGGCGCAATAACTTTTACAAAGCCATTCTCCATACCTACCTCTATACCCAAGCCGCCAAATGTGCCTGAAGTGTTCTCTTGCAGGTCTGAAAATGCGCTTGGCTCAAGATAAGCTGAGTGTGGGTCAAGCCCTGACAACATGCCACGAATCGCATATTTTAGCAGGGTAGCGTCATCTATTTCTTCGACGTAGGCATTCTTAATTTTGCCAAATACATTGGTAAACTTTCGCAGCTCATTTAAAGGTAAGGGGGCAGTCGCTTGTTCCGAAGCTAAATTAGTATCTTGTATACCAGCACTTTCAGTTTGCTGGGAAAGTGCGGGCTGACTGAAAGATAAGCACCCAGCCAGAATAGCGCTGTAAGTGCAGATGCGTTTGCGGCGTGATGTCATTAAAGGTAAGGAACGAGAAACTAATTTCATTAAGTGGGTCCTGAAGAATTTATTTTCGTAGCCATCGGCTAGGATTTAAAGGCTTTCCGTCTTTTCTAATTTCAAAGTATAGCCCTGTTTCACTTTTTGCATTACTTTGCCCTGCATAGGCGAGAACTTCACCTGCTCTAACCCAGTCTCCGGTATCTTTTGCAAGGCTCTTATTGTTACCGTACAAACTCATGTAATTATTACCATGATCGATAATAATGAGCAAACCAAAGCCACGTATCCAGTTAGAAAATATAACTCTTCCAGAATGGATGGCTTGAACTTCCTGGTTGTTTTTTGTCTCAATATGAATGCCATTGAGCTTTAGCTTACCCTGAGCAATTCGACTACCAAAGCGCCCAATGACTTTACCTTTCGCAGGCCACGGAAGCTTGGTTTTTTGTTTGCTAAACGGAGCGGCGTCGTCAGGGAGGGGGATGTTGGCAATGGCTTGCTCTAATTCGTTCAGAAGCTTCTCTAG
>NZ_LWGJ01001628.1:0-1069 GCF_001635845.1 Oleiphilus sp. HI0132
TACGTTTAATTAACCTGCCTGTGAACAGAAAATACGGTGCCACCACTATTTTTTTAAAACCGAGTTTTACCAATCGCTCCAAGCCTTCTCCAACCGATGGGTAGGTTACCCCTGAGTAAACCGTATCAGCCCAGCCAAAACCCATATTCTCATTGACGATTCGAGTCAGTTTAGCCACTTCCGCGTTTGCCATGGTATCTGACGTTCCGCGCCCTACAACCACTAGCATAGTGTCATAAAGTTGATCTGGAGGGTTGTTGGAGTCTAGCCCGAGTGACTCATATATTCTTGCTTGAAACGCCTCGATCATCGCTTCGTGCAAGCCGAGTTCATTGCCGTAAGCGACTTTCACGTTCCCCTTTTTCTCTTCGAATGTCGTCAATACAGATGGAATGTCGTTCTTTGCGTGAGTTGCGGCAAACAACATTCCTGGAACCGCGTAGATCTCTTCGACACCTTGATCAATTAACGAGTTTAGACCCATATGAATGTTGGGTGCGGAGAACTCCAAAAAGCCATATTCGACAGGCATATCTGGAAATCGTTTTTTTAGTCCTGCTGCGACACGCCCAAATTCACGCTCTGCGCCTTTGTCTCGACTGCCATGGCCACAGACCATAATGCCACGTTTTACTTCCACTGATTGATCAGCCATATTGCCTCTCCATTTGTATGTCGTTTGCGGTGCCAGCAAAATATTTTTTTAATGCGTGCATGCTTTGTTTAATTTTATGATTTAGTTCCGTCACTTGTTGGACGTTTTGTATATCGACAAAGCCTATCCTAATTAAAGAATGCCCTTTACCGATTTTGATTAATCGAAGTAAAACACCGTGCTGTGCAAACACTTCGAATAGTCGTTTTGCTTTTTCATCTTCGAGGGTATAGGTCGAAAACAACAATTGGTGGGCTTCTGATACATCGCCCCCTTGTTCTCGCAATTGAATAAATAAACCTTGCCACAGCTTTTGGTTATCTCGAGACAAGTCGAGGTATCGCTGGCGCGCGTCAGCTTGCCATTGCGCATCAAGAAACGCTCGAGTCGCTATTTCTTGGGCAGGCCCATTGA
>NZ_LWGJ01001629.1:0-1230 GCF_001635845.1 Oleiphilus sp. HI0132
AACTGGCTAAATTAGCCGACTATTCACTAATGAATAACCTTCGGTGCGACCCTCAGGCGACGGCCAGTGGGGATGATTACGCGCCTCGACAAGTTTTTTCGGGACATTATGTCCCTGTAAAGCCGACGCCTATTCCTGAGCCTGACTATGTCGCTCACAGCAGGAAGTTTTTCAGCGAACTGGGTTTTGACGACAATTTGGTGGAAACGGAAGGCTTCCGTCGTTTGTTCTCTGGTGATATGTCGCATGTGCCAGAACCTATGAGACAAACAGCTTGGGCAACTGGCTATGCGCTGTCGATTTATGGCACGGAGTACATTCAACAGTGTCCGTTCCGCACAGGCAACGGTTACGGGGATGGCCGTGCAGTATCTGTCCTTGAGGCTGTCATCAATGGTCAGCGTTGGGAGATGCAGCTAAAGGGTGGTGGGCGAACGCCATATTGTCGTGGTGCGGATGGGCGAGCAGTGCTGCGCTCGAGTATTAGAGAATTTCTGGTTCAGGAGCATATGCACCAACTAGGGGTGCCAACATCTAGGTCCTTATGCCTTTATGTATCTGGCTCAGAGACCGTTGATCGCCCATGGTATTCTGAAGGTTCTTACTCCCAAGATCCGGATATTATGGTATCGAACCCGGTTGCAATTTCAACACGTGTCGCACCGTCTTTCTTACGGGTCGGGCAGCTTGAACTGTTTGCTCGTCGAGCGCGTAGCAAGGCTCATCCAAAAGCTCTCGAAGAGTTAAAGATGATCGTTTTGCATTTGATTGATCGTGAATACAAAAGTGAGATCAATGAAGACCTATCGTTCGAAGATAAATTACTGCGGTTGGCTAGCGAGTTTCGTGAGCGTTTAAGCGCGCTTGTCGCAAACTGGCTTCGCGTAGGTTATTGCCAAGGCAACTTCAATAGTGACAACTGCGCAGCGGGGGGGTATACCCTTGACTATGGTCCATTCGGGTTCTGCGAAGTGTTTGAACCGTTTTATCAGCCTTGGAGTGGTGGCGGGCATCACTTTTCGTTTTTCAATCAACATGCTGCTGCCGAGGCAAATTTTGAGAGTTTCTGCTCGGCATTGCGACCCCTCGTTGCATCGAAGCCCGATGTATTAGAAAAGCTTAATGAGATACGCTCAGGCTTCACTGCTGTGATTCAAGAGAAAATGGAATCAATGTGGGCGTCTAAGCTGGGGCTTAATAAGTTTGATGGAACGCTATTCAATCAGCTTT